>JACMOQ010000103.1 GCA_014377905.1 Acetobacteraceae bacterium
GTCCTGGCAGCGCAAAATCTACGAGGCCGGCTATCTCGGCATGGCCTGGCCGGTCGCTTACGGCGGGGGCGGCCACACCCAAATCCATCAAGACATCGTCAATGCCGAGATGATGCGCCAGAAGGTCCCGTTCGTTCCCAACACGATCGGCCTCAACTGGGCAGGACCGCTGATCCTGGCGATTGGCACCGAGGCGGAAAAGCAACGCTACATCAAGGGTATTCTCAACGCCGACGACATCTGGTGCCAGGGGTTTTCCGAACCAGACCAGGGCAGCGACCTCGCCGCCAGCCAAACCCGCGCGACCCGCGATGGCGAGCATTACATCCTCAACGGCGCAAAGATCTGGACCAGCCTCGGCAGCTACGCGAAATATATGATCCTGCTCGCCAGGACCAACCCGGCCGAACCGCGCTATGGCGGGCTGTCGTTCTTCCTGACACCAATGCAGACCCCAGGCATTGAAACCCAGCCGATCCGCAAGCTCACCGGTGAGTACGGCTTCACCCAAACCTTCTTCCGCGACGCGCGCATTCCCGCGGACTGCCTGATGGGGCGGGAAGGCGAGGGCTGGAAGATTGCCATGATGACGCTGACCTTTGAGCGTGGCGCCAGCGGCGGCCAAGCTGGCGGCACGGCGCGTCTTGCCCCCGGCGTTGTCGATGTCGTCGAACTCGCCCGGACCACGCGACGCGACGGTCGGCCGGCGATCGAGGATCCGTTGATGCGCGACCAGTTGGTCCGATTCCTGATCGAGGATCAGGGCGACCGGCTATGCGCCGCGCGGGCTGCCATCCCGGCTTTGTGCCACGAACGCCCGCATGCCATTCCGTTGTCGCAGAAACTCCGCACCAGCGAACATCGTCACCGCCTGACCCAGTTTGCCATCGGCCTGCAAGGCGCCAACGGCGCCCGCTGGGTTGGGGACGCCAATGCCTTTGAGGGCGGCAAGTGGCAGCGCGCTTACCTCATTTCTTTTTCCAGCACCATCGGCGGTGGCACCAGCCAGATCCAGGCCAACATCGTCGCCGAGCGTGTGCTCGGCCTGCCCAAGGATTAGGCGCCATGGCAAACCTGTCCCACCGCATTGCGTTTACCGATGAGCAAGCCATGCTGCTCGAAACTGCGTCCGCCTTCTGCCGTGCGAATTCACCGATCCGCGCAGTGCGCAATTTGCTCGGCAGCGCCACCGGGTTCGACCGCGCGGTCTGGGCCGAAATGGTCGCCCTCGGCTGGTCCGGCATCGCCATCCCCGAACACCATGGCGGCAGCGGGCTGACCTTGGCCGAGGTTGCCACCATTACCGAACCGATGGGCCGGCACTTGCTTGCCCCCCCGTTTGTGAGCACCCAGATCGCCGTCCAGGCGATCCTGGCTGGCGGCACTGCGGCCCAGCAAGCGGCGATTTTGCCGCGCATTGCCCAAGGGGCCATTGCGACAACGGCGGTCTTTGAAGCCGATGGGGACTGGGACCTTACCGTTATAGCCACAAACGGCAACGCGTTGCGGCTTGATGGCGTGAAGACACTGGTGCTGGACGCCGCAATTGCCGATATTTTCGTGATTTCAATCCGGGTCGATGGCGCCCCGGCGCTGGCCATCCTTGATGCCGCCGATGTGCCGGCCGGGCGCTTGCTGCCTGAAACCATCATCGACGAAACCCATCGCAGCGCGCGGATCGACCTCACCGGGATTGCCGTTGCCGCTGACCGGCTGATCACCGGGCCGGCCGCCCGCGAAGGATTGCGCGCGATCCGCGATGCGGCGCTGCTCCTGGCCAGCGCGGAAGCCGCGGGCGGCATTGCCGGGGTGCTCGATGTGACGGTCGCATACCTTAATACCCGCACCACCTTCGGCCGCAAGATCGGCAGCTATCAGTCGCTGAAGCACGCCTGTGCCGACATCCTCGTCGGATTGGAACGCAGTCGGTCGCATCTTTACCACGCCGCCACCTTGTGCGCGGGCAACGAGGCGCCTGAAATCGCGCTGCGCATGGCCAAGGCCGAGGCCACTGACGTTTTCGCCTACGCCGGCGATCGTGCGGTGCAATTCCACGGTGGTTTTGGGTTCACCTGGGAGTGCGATGCGCAGCTTTTCCTGCGCCGTGCCATGTGGCTGCAATATTCGTATGGCGATGCGGCCCATCATCGTCGCAAGCTCGCCGATCTGCTGCTCGCCTGAAGCGGAAGAACACACTACCCAGGCACTAACCCGATCACCAA
>JACMOQ010000104.1 GCA_014377905.1 Acetobacteraceae bacterium
CCAGGCTTCGCGCACCGTATCGGCGTTCATGCCATTGCCGGAGAGTTGCAATTCGCCATCACGCAGGCTGATCGGCCTCGGCGCGGGGCGCGGGGATGCAAGCAGGGCGGCGGCAAAAAGCGGGGTTTCGGCGGATTTCCCCCCCAGTCCGGCCGGTAGGGCGACGGTGAACTCGGCTTGTTCGGGGATGCAGACATTGGCGCAGATCAGCCAGTTCGCCGACAGCTTCAGCGTCCCAGCGCCTGACGCCGTAATGGTGACCGGCAGCAGAACTTCAGTGTCATAGCCATAGGTAGTAAGCCCGGCTTCGCGATGGATGGCCGGCGTCGGCCAGGCAATTGGACCAGACTTGGTGCCTGGCAGGCCGGAAAATTCGAGCTCCGGCGGCGCACCCGCATCGCCGGGATTTTGCCAGTAGGTGTGCCAGCCGCGGGCCATACGCAGGCGCAACCCGGCGCTGAAACTGCCGCCGGCAAACCTGTCGGTGTCAGTGACCAGGGTCGCGCGGGTTTGCGGGGTGACAAAGGGCGCAGATTCGAGCGCCATCGCACCATGGGCCAGCCCCATCAGCACCAACACGCCACCCAATGCCGCCCTCAGTCTGGTCATCCTGGACCCTCGTCACGGAGGCGAGATGTCGCATATTCCGCACAAGAGTGATACGGCGGCGGGGTGAACACAGATGCTGATCTGCCAATAATCCCCGTTTTGCCGGACGTTCTGGCCGCTATTGCGCGCGGCAACGCGGTCCTGGTTGCGCCACCCGGCGCCGGCAAGACCACCATGGTGCCGCTCGCGCTGCGTGATGCACCGTGGCTCGCCGGGCAGAAGATCATCATGCTCGAACCGCGCCGGCTTGCCGCGCGGGCGGCGGCGACCCGGATGGCGTATCTGATCGAGGAGCCGGTTGGCCAATCGGTCGGCTACCGGACGCGTATCGACAGCGCGGTGTCAGCAGCCACGCGCATTGAAGTGGTAACCGAAGGCCTGCTGGTCCGTCGGCTGCAATCCGATCCTGGGCTGGACGGCGTTGGGCTGGTCATCCTTGATGAAGTGCATGAACGCAGCCTGCAAGCCGATCTGGCGCTGGCCTTGTGCCTCGATCTGCAACGCCAGCTTCGCCCCGAGTTGCGGCTGCTGGCAATGTCGGCGACCTTGGATGGCGCGCGCCTCGGGCCGTTGATGGCGGCAGAGGTGATCGAAAGCCCAGGTCGCGCCTTTCCCGTTACCGTCCAGCACGCCGCCCGCGACATCGCCCAGCCGCGCGATCTGGCGGAAGCCGTGGCCCGCGCCGTTCGGTCGGCGTTGGCGGCCCATCCTGGCGATGTGCTCGCCTTCCTGCCGGGGATGGCCGATATCCGCCGCGCTGAAGCAGCCCTGTCTGGCTGCGGCGCGCTGGTGCTGCCGCTGCATGGCGAATTGCCACCAGCCGAGCAGGACCGCGCTTTGCGGCCGGCGGATGGTCGGCGGGTAGTGCTGGCGACCTCAATCGCCGAAACATCCTTGACCGTGCCAGGCGTGCGCATTGTCGTCGATGGCGGCTGGCGCCGGGCGCCGCGGATGGATGCGGCAACCGGGCTGACCCGACTGGCCACCCTGCGGATCAGCCGTGCCGCCGCCGAACAGCGCGCCGGGCGGGCGGGGCGCGAAGCCCCTGGCATTGCAATCCGGGTCTGGACGCCAGCGCTCCATCGCGGCTTGCCGGCGTTTGACCGGCCGGAAATCCTCGAAGCCGAATTGTCCGGCCTGCTGCTGGATTGCCTCGCCTGGGGAACCCCGCCCGCCGATCTGCCGTTCCCCGACCCGCCGCCGGCCGGTCCGCTCGCCGCCGCTGCCGCCTTGCTGGTTGAACTCGGCGCGGTCAGCGATGGCGCGATCACCCCGCTTGGCCGCCACATGGCTCAGCTTGGCGCGCACCCGAGGCTCGCCGCGATGATGCTGGCCGCTGTCACCCCGGCCGAGGCCGCCCTCGCGGCTGATCTTGCCGCGATCCTGGAAGAACGCGACCCGATGCGTGCCCGCGATGCGCCGAGCGATATCGGCATTCGCCTTGCCGCCCTGCACGGCGCGGCCGAGGGCGAGGTCGATCGTGGGGCGATTTCGCGTATTCGGCACGCTGCCGGGCAGTATCGCAGCCGGTTGCGCCTGCGCGATATCCCAGCCGATGGCGATCCGGCGCGGTTATTGGCCGCCGGTTTCCCCGACCGGATCGCGCAACGACGCGGAGAGCCGGGGAGTTTCAAATTGGCCGGCGGTGGAGGTGCCAAACTGCCAGTGTCCGATCCGCTGGCGCGGGCCAAGCTGCTGGTGGTGGCGTCGCTCGAAATGGTGACTGGCGCGCGGATCAAACTGGCCGCCGAACTCGACCTCGCCAATTTGCCGGAAATCGTGGCGGCGCGGATTACCGAAACGGTGGAAACCGGGCTCGACCCCACCACCGGGTCGGTGCTTGCCCGCCGCCGCCGGCGATATGGCGCGCTGGTTCTGGAAGACCGGACGGAAGTTGCCGACCCGGCAGAAACCGCGGCTGCGCTGGCGGACGCGGTAACGGTGGCAGCGTTGCCATGGACCGATGACATCCGCCAATTCCAGGCGCGGGTGGCGCTGATGCGCGGCGTCGATCCGGGTGGGGCCTGGCCCGACCTCGACGACGCAGCTTTGGCGGCATCGCGGCAAGCCTGGCTGGCCCCGCATCTGCATGGTCTGAGCCGGGTCGCGGCGCTGGACCGGCTCGACCTCGCCGGCATTCTGCGCGGGTTGTTGACCTGGGAGCAGGCGCGCCGGCTCGATGCGGCTTTGCCCACCCATCTCGCTTTGCCCGGTGGCCGTGCGGCGGTGGACTACACCCAGCCAGTGCCGCTCGCCGAAGCCCGCGCCCAGGCGTTTTACGGCCTGGCGACAACGCCGAAGCTCGCGGATGGTCGGGTGGAGCTGCGTCTGGCGCTCCTGTCCCCCGCCGGGCGACCAGCAGCAATCACCGGTGATCTGGCATCGTTCTGGCGTGGCGCCTGGGCGGATATGCGCAAAGACATGCGTGGCCGTTACCCGCGCCATCACTGGCCGGACGACCCCGTTACAGAAACCGCAAAACCACAAACCCGAAAATAATCCCGCCCAGCACCCCAAGCAGCACCAACCCCAGCCGCTTCTCGATAAAGGCCCGCATTGGTGGGCCGAAGAAATACAGTAGCGCCGCCACCAGGAAAAAGCGCGCCCCGCGCGTCACGATCGATGCCGCCATGAACACCCAGAAATTGAAGCTCGCGGCTCCGGATGCGATGGTAACGATCTTGTAAGGGATCGGGGTGACGCCTTTGAGCAAGATCACCCACAGCCCGTATTCGGCATAGCTGTCCTTGAAGCGGGCGAAGGCGGCTTCGTAATGATAGGCTTGCAGCAAAGGTGTCGCCAGGACCTCGAACAGCGCGTAGCCGATGAAATAGCCCAGCGCGCCGCCCGCGACAGACGCGATCGTGCAAACCAGGGCCAGCATCCAGGCACGCTGGCGCAGCGCCAGCACCATCGGGATCAGCAAGACGTCGGGCGGGATGGGAAAAAAGCTCGCCTCGGCGAAGCTGATCACCGCCAGCCACCACGGCGCGTAGCGACTGGCGGAAAGCGCGATCACACGGTCATAGAGATGTCGCAGCATGCTGGCGTCCTGGAAGCGGTCTGCGCCCATGCCACGCCTGCGGCATGGGTTCAACCGCGCCGGCGCGCTTAGTTGGTCGCCATGCAGTAGTACAATCCAGCGCCGCCGGTGCTTTTCAGATCATCCTGGGTGCAACCGCCGCCTGGGCCGCGCGACGGATGCGACGAATTCCACGACTTCGCCGGGGCGGATTCGTCGAACCCAGTGCGGTCGGAATGCCCGACCATGGCGCTGCCGGCGGTGCCGCTTGTCCAGTTCTTGCAGCTCATATCCGTGCCTGCCGGAAAGGCGCGGCCTTCCGGGGTGGAGCCGGTCAGCACGTCATGGGTGTTGGGGCTGTCACCGCG
>JACMOQ010000105.1 GCA_014377905.1 Acetobacteraceae bacterium
CCGGAAGATCGGCTGGTGCGTTTCCGCTCGCTCGGCTGCTACCCGTACAGCGCCGCGGTATCGTCGCCGGCCGCCAACATCTCCGAAATCGTCGCCGAAATGCACACCACGCGCCAAAGCGAACGGGCGGGACGGCTGATTGATCAGGACCAGGAATCGTCGATGGAAAAGAAAAAGCGCGAGGGATATTTCTGATGCCCGCATCCCTGTTGCGCGTGTTGACCTGCGGGTCGGTTGATGACGGCAAATCCACCCTGATCGGCCGGCTGCTATATGAATGCGGCCGCATTCCCGATGATGTGCAGGTGGCGCTCGCCCGCGACAGCGCCCGCTACGGCACCGTGCCGGGCGGGATTGACTACGCGCTGCTGGTCGATGGCCTCGCCGCCGAGCGCGAACAGGGCATCACCATCGATGTCGCCTATCGCTATTTTGAAACCCCGGCGCGGCGCTTCATCCTCGCCGACACGCCCGGCCACGAACAATATACCCGCAATATGGTGACCGGTGCGTCGATGTCGGACCTCGCGGTGCTGCTGGTCGATGCGCGCAAGGGGTTGCTGATCCAGACCCGCCGCCACGCCACGATTGCCGCGATGCTCGGCATCCGCCAGGTGGTGCTGGCGGTAAACAAAATGGATCTGGTCGGCTACGATCAGTCGGCGTTTGACGCGATTGCCACCGGCTTTGCCGCCTTCGCCGAAAAGCTCGGCGGCCTGTCAGTGATCGCCATCCCGGTTGCCGCCGTGGTCGGCGACAACGTGATTGCCGCCAGCACCAACATGCCATGGTACACCGGCAAGACCTTGCTCAACATTCTGGAAGAGGCCGAAATCCCGTCCATCGCCGCCGACCAAGCCTTCCGCATGCCGGTGCAGTATGTGAACCGGCCGGACCTCAATTTCCGTGGCTTTTCGGGCACCGTCGCCGCTGGCACCGTTCGCCCAGGCGACAAAATCACCAACGTCCAGTCCCGCGTTGCCGCGACCGTTACCAGCATCGTGACGATGGATGGTGACCTGCCAGAAGCCCATGCCGGCACGCCGGTGACTATCGTGCTGGACACCGAAATTGACGTTTCGCGCGGCGACGTGTTGGCGATGACGCCACTGCCGGAAACCTCGGACACGCTGGTCGCCCGTCTCGCCTGGTTCGATGAAACGCCGTTGTTTCGCGGGCGGTCCTATCAGATGATGCTCGGCACACGAATTGTGACCGCGACCGTTACCAGCGTTACCCATGTGTTAGATGTCGATACGCTCGACGAAAACCCGGCCCGAGACCTCAAATTCAACGAAATCGGGCTGGTCAACCTGTCGCTCGCCCAGGCGGTGACGTTTGAGCCGTACCGCCATAACCGGGTGCTGGGCGGCTTTATCCTGATCGACCGCGTCACCCGCAATACCGTCGCTGCCGGGATGATTGAAGGCACCGACCGCATCGCATCAGACGTGCATTGGCATAAGGCCGAAGTGGACAAAGCCGCGCGATCCGCCCTGAAAAACCAACA
>JACMOQ010000106.1 GCA_014377905.1 Acetobacteraceae bacterium
CAAGCTCGGATTTCCGCTGGGGTGGGGTGGGTGTCCCCCCCTATAAGGAACCCCAGCTCGATGCCGCCTGCAGCCCGATCTTCCGCGCCATTACGCGGCAGACACTGTTCAGCGAACCTGCCTTGGGCTGCGAACTGCGCTATTTCGAAATGGCCGCCGGGGGTTATTCAACCCTCGAACGCCACGAGCACAGTCATGCGGTGATGATCTTCCGGGGGCATGGCAAATGCTTGCTCGGTGGCGAAATCCGCGATGTTGGCCCGCATGATCTGATCACCATCCCGGCCTGGACCTGGCATCAATTCCGCGCCGAGGCAGAAGCCCCGCTCGGGTTTTTGTGCATGGTCAACGCCCAGCGCGACAAGCCGCAACTGCCGAACGCGATCGAACTCGCCGCCATGCAGGCCGATCCAGCGCTGGCGGAATTTCTAGCCCCCTTGCCGTCCCTGCCCGGAAGCCCCTAAAAACCGGTATCCCTTGCAGATCGAGAACGCATCATGGCCCAATCACCGTCGACCAATCCCGCCCCGCTGAGCAACGACACGTTCCTGGCAGACCGCATGCAGTTCTGGTCGGGCTTTTGCAACTTCGTCATTATCACCAGCGTTTTCCTAGTTGCTCTGTTGGCCGCAATGGCGTTCTTCCTGGTTTAGCGCGGTTGTAATCTGCTATCGATCTTGGGGCACAACAAAACCGGCGGATTGGCTCCGCCCTACGGCGTGGGCGTCGGGCCCAGCGGCGCCTTCAGCACTCCGCTTGGGTTCGGATCGCCGGATTTCGACGTATTGAGGTCCTCGGTAAGCACCGCGCCACCCTCGGGTGCCATGGCGCTCGTGGATTGCAGCAGCTTTTTCATCTTCTGCCGCAGCTGGTATTCCAGCTCGACATTCATATCCGCCATTGCCGCGTTGACCAGCCGGTAAAGCACGATCCTGGTCGCGGCGGCGCTGTCATCGGGCAGGGGCGCCACCCGCGACACATCCGCCAGCACCTCGGCAATCTTGGCATCGGCGTCATCGAACAAATCGATCCTGACGGCGAAATGTGCCGTGACCCTGCCGCTGGCCTGTATTAACGACGCATCGGTGATCGTGAACGCGGCCCGTCCTTTGGTGCCAACGCTGATCAGCCGCTCCACCGCCATGACGCGTAACGCATCGCGTGGTTGAACTGGCGATCGTGCCTCAACATGGCGCTGGCTGCCGCGCGGCGCCCAGCTATCGTCGATGTCAATGTCGCGGACATCGAGCTTGATCTTCGGCAGATAATCATAAGACGGCGCTTGGTAAGCCACTTCCGGCGGCACGGTTTCGCAGGCCACCAGGGTCAGCAATGGCAGAAGCAGCAGCAGGGCGCGCAGGGTCATGTTGGCTCTCAATGGTCGGTCCGCTGGCCGCGAACATCGCCGCGGTCGAAGCGGAAATCATAGTTGCAGAATTCGCAGGTCATCACGATCGCGCCTTCGGTGTCCATGTGGTCGAGATCGTCAGTGCTGAAGGTCTCCAGCACCCCGGTCAGGCGTTGGCGCGAACACCGGCAGCCATAGGCAAGCGCGCGCGGCAGATCGGCGGCCACGCCTTCGGTGTGGAACAGGCGGAACAGCAGCGCGTCGGATGCCACGGTATCATCGAGCAGCTCTGCGTCGGTCAGCGTTTCGGCCAGGATATTGGCGGTGCGCCAGGCTTCTTCCTGTTCGGCCGCGGTCAGCCCGGGATCAACCCCGCCACCACCGGCGATTTTTTCCAGGATCAGCGCGCTGGCCCGCCAGCCGGCCGCGGTGTGCGCGCAGGCGAGGCGGATGGTGCAGGCGATTTGTTCCGACGTCGCGAAATAATGCAGCGCCATGTCGGACAAAGTCGTGCCGGTGATTGAAACGATGCCCTGATGGCGTTCGGTGTGGACGCCCTGGTCAACCGTAAAGGCGAGATATCCGTCGCCAATCAGGTCCCGAGCGGATGGCGCGGGTTCGCGGACCAGCAACGCCGCCAGTTTTTGCGGATTGGCCTGGGCATAGCCGCGCAACTCGCCATTATCAGTGCAGTCGGCGAGCAGCATGCGGATCGGCCCGTCGCCCTTGGCCTGCAGGCTGAACGACCCTTTGAATTTCAGCGCCGATGCCAAGGCTGCCACCAGTGCCAGCGCCTGCCCAGTCAGGTTGGTGACCGCGTCGTGATTGTCGTGTCGGCTCAAAAGCGCGTCGGCGAGCTTTTCCAGCCGGATCAGCCGGCCGCGCACCGGGCGATCGGGCAGATAAAACGGCAGGATGCCGCGCGGCACCACCAGATCGGGGACATCGGGCCGGTCGGCATCGAGAAACGCGGGGGAGGCATTCGAAACAGGATCACGCATCACCGTAACATAGGCAGAGCGCGCGCCGTCGGCTAGCTTGCCGAAATGCAGGGGCGCCAAGACTTTATCATCCGCGACATGCGGCAAGCTGACGCGGCGGCGGTTGCCGCCCTGATCCGCGCGGCTTTTGGTATGAAATCGGTGGCGACCCACCCACCCCCATCGGCGGTCCAGGAAACCGACGAAAACGTGTTGGCTGAACTTGCCACGGGCGGCGGCGCCTGCGCGGTGGTCGGCGATCGGGTCGTCGGATCGCTGCTATGGCATCGCGAACCCAGAGGGCTTTACATCGGCCGCCTGTCGGTCGCTCGGGAGGCGCGCAATGTGGGCGTCGCGCAAGGGCTGATTGCCGCCGCCGAAATCGCCTGCCGGAGCATAAGTCTGGCGCGACTATTGCTATCGACCCGCCTGGTGCTGTCCGATAACCGCCGCCTGTTCGCCCGTTGCGGGTTCGTCGAAAACCGCGAATATGCCCATATGGGCTACCCCCATCCCACTGCGGTGGACATGGAGAAGTCGGTTTCATGAGGCTGCGTGGCAGTGCCGTCGGGGTGGCGCTGGCAATCGGATTGTCGCGCATCGCGTTCGGTTTCCAGTTGCAAACGATTTCGACCCTTGGGCCGGACCTCGCCAGGTTTTACGGGTTCGATTACGCCATGCTTGGCACATTGGTCGGCATCTATATGGCGGCGGGCGTGGTGGTGGCGCTGCCGGCCGGCTTTGCCGCGCGACGCTTTGGTGACTATCCAATTGCAGTGGCCGGCTTCAGCCTGATGGTGCTGGGTAGCCTGGTTGCCTCCCTTGGCTCGGTTGAGGCGATCATGATCGGGCGGCTGATGTCGGGCAGCGGGGTGGTCGCGCTTACCGTGCTGCAAGGCAAGATCATTGCCGACCGCTTCATCGGCAACCGCTTCACCCATGTCATGGGCGCGATTGTCGGAAGTTTTCCGATCGGGTTGGGGTTGGCGCAGGTCATCCTACCGGGCATTGCCAGCGCCTTCGGGGTGCAGGCGGCGTTCATTTCCGGAGCGATCGCTGCGGCCCTGCCGTTCTTGCTGTTTCTACTATGCTGGAGCGAAACGCCCGCCGCCCCCGCCCGCAGTGCCGCCTGGCCGTCGCGTCATGAAATCTGGCTGGTCGCCATCGCCGGGCTGATCTGGACCGCCTATAACGCCGGCTACCACAACTACCTCGCGTTTTTGCCGAGCCTGATGGCCGGACGCGGGCATTCGCTCGGCCTGACCGGGGCGGCGATGTCGCTGGCGACGTGGGGCAATCTGCCGGCAATCCTGCTTGGTGGCATTGTCGCCACCCGCTTCGGCGGTGGCAAAGTGTTTCTGGTTGGAACCCTGGTGACGTTTGTCAGCGTCATCGGCCCGGCCTTCGCCGATTGGCCACTGCTGTGGGCGACCTTGTTCGGCACCATCGGATCGCTGCATGGCGGACTAATTATCGAGATGGGGACGTTGGCCGCCAAGCCGCAAAACCGCGCCGTCGCGATGGGGATTTTCTACACGACCTATTATGCCGGTGCCTCGGTCATCCCGTCGATCTGCGGGCGCGCCGCCGACTGGGTCGGCGACCCGATCGGCGCGCTGGTGTGTGCGGGGCTGCTGTCGTTGCTGGCGATCCCGTTATGGGCTTGGCAGAAACGGTTGGCGGCCGATGGTGGTCGCACTTAAGGAGCCTGGTTTTCTGGATTGGCGGGATAAACCAATGTGCCATCGGGCTGGCAGATGGCGGCCGGGTTCAGGGTGGCTGGTTCCACCTTGCCGGATCCCATGATGTGGAAGACCCGCTCACCCGCGGCAATGAGGTAATCGGCGATAATCCGCCGATGGCAGCGCCACCACACTGCCTCGGCGCACATAATGGCGCAGGAATGGATGCGACCAAGCTCACGCAGTTCATCGAACCCGGCGCGGAATGCGGCCGTGGCGGTGTAGTCGGCGTAGTTCCGAAAGCTCAAATTGTCCCACCAGGCGTTCGGGGACGGCGTCTCATCGCGCCTGCGCCCGCGCAGGCCGCCGAGCGTTTGGATGTGCCGGTAGCCGATCTGCCATGCGGCCAGGCCCTCTGGCAGCACGTCGAAGTTGAATTGGGGGTTGGTGCGTGAGCGTGGAAACGCGCGAACGTCGACCACCAAGCTGGCCCCGGCCTCTCCAAGCAGGGCAGCCAGCTCAGCCACGGACCGCGTGGAGTGTCCGATCGTGAAGAACGCACACGCCATGGCCGGTCAAGAATCTCTCAGCCGCGTTGCTTCTTGAGCGCTGAACCTTTGTGCATCGCGATGTGATCCGTTTTGCTGCTTTTGATTTCGTACTGCGGCTCGTCCTCGCTCGCGTGATGCGTGCGCCCTTTGAAGTTAACGTCCTTGGTGTGGGCCTTGATGATCGTGCCGCTGACGTGGCCGACCTCCGAGTTCCAGGTCACGTGGTCGCCGACCTTGAAGTCCTCTGCCATGCTTCTGCGCTCCTGTTGCAATGTTTTCTGGCTCGGCTGCGGGCCGCTGGCTCACGGTGTGCAACTCGCCGCGATTAAGAAGCGCCTACCGCCCAGCTCCCAGCAATGCCCACACCAGCACGCCCTTCTGCGCATGCAGCCGGTTTTCCGCCCCGTCGAACACCACCGATTGCGGCCCGTCGATCACCTCGTCAGTAACCTCCTCGCCACGATGGGCGGGCAGGCAGTGCATGAAGATCGCGTCTTTCGCCGCCTTCGCCATCAGCGCGGAATTAACCTGATAGGGCGCCAGCAGATTATGCCGGCTGGAATTGGGGTCATCGGACATACTGATCCAGGTATCGGTGACCACGCAACGCGCGCCATCAACCGCCTCGGCGGGGTCGGATGTCAGTTCAATCCTCGCCCCTTGCGCACGCGCCCAAGCAACCATTGCGGGGTCCGGCTGCAATTCCGGCGGGGTTGCCAGGCGCAGAGTGAAGTCAAACCGCGCCGCGGTTTCGATCCAGCTGCGCGCGACGTTGTTGCCATCGCCCGACCACGCCACTACCTGGCCGGCAATCGGGCCGCGATGTTCCTCAAACGTCATCACATCGGCCATCAACTGCACCGAATGCGACGTGTCGGTTAGCCCGTTGATCACCGGGATGGATGCCGCGTTGGCCATTTCCATCAGCCTTGCATGGCCAAACGTGCGCAGCACAATCGCATCGACATAGCGCGACATTACCCGCGCAGTGTCGGCAATCGTCTCCCCCCGGCCGAGCTGCATTTCGGTGCCGGACAGCGTGATCACTTCGCCACCCAATTGCCGCATCCCGACCTCGAAGCTTACCCGCGTGCGCGTGCTCGGCTTTTCGAAGATCAGCGCAAGGGTCTTGCCGGCGAGCGGCTTGAGCGCATCTCGCCCGGCCGCTTTTAGATTGCCGGCGATGTCCAGCATGTGGCGCAACACCGCCGGCTCATGGTCCTTGATATCAATGAAGTGACGGGGAGGCAGCGCCCCCCCGTCAATCTTCCGCGCCGAAGCGCCGCTCACGGTCGCAGGCTCACTGGGCCGCGACTTTGGCGACGTCCGGCAAGCAGGCGGCAGCCCCGCGGCGCATCATCGCCAACGCCTCGGCGATGTCGCTGTCGGTGATCACCAGCGGCGGCACGATGCGCAGCACGTTTTCCCCGGCGGTCACCGTCATCAGCCCTTGCGCGGTAAACGCCGCCTGAACTTCGCCGGCCGGAATGACGCATTTGAGGCCGAGGATCAGCCCCTTGCCGCGCGCCGCCTCGAACACGGACGGAAAATCGACCGCGATCTGCTTCAAGCCCGCCATCAGCGCATTGCCCTTGCGGACGACTTCATCAAGGAAGCCGGGTGCCAGGATCACATCCAACACCGCATTGCCCGCCGTGCACGCCAGCGGATTGCCGCCATAAGTGGTGCCGTGGGTGCCGGGGACGAGGTATTTGCCGACCGCTTCCCTGGCCAGCACCGCGCCGAGCGGAAAGCCGCCGCCAATGCCCTTAGCCGCCGACAGCACGTCCGGTTCGATGCCCGCCCATTCATGCGCGAACAGCTTGCCGGTGCGCCCCATGCCGCACTGGATTTCGTCCAGGCCGAGGAAAATGCCGAATTCGTCGCAGGTGCTGCGCAAATCTTTCATGAACTGGATGTCGGCTGACCGGATGCCGCCTTCGCCCTGCACCGGTTCGATCATGATCCCGGCGGTCTGGCCGTCGATTGCGTTGCGCACGGCGTTGAGGTTGTTCAACGGGACATGCACGAAGCCTTCGACCGGTGGGCCAAAACCTTCGAGGTAATGATGGTTGCCGGTGGCCGCGAGGGTGGCCAGAGTACGGCCATGGAACGCGCCTTCGAAACAGATGATTTTGTAGCGTTCCGGATGCCCGTTGGCGAACATCGCCCGACGCATCATCTTGATCATGCCTTCATTGGCTTCGGCGCCCGAATTGCAGAAGAACACTGTGTCGGCAAAAGTGGCATCCACCAGCCGCTGTGCCAGCATTTCCGCCTGCGGGATGCGGTACAAGTTCGATACGTGCATCACCTTGTGCGCCTGTGCGGCAATCGCGTCGGCGAGGTGCTTGTTGCCATGGCCGATGGACGCGGTGGCGATGCCGGCGCCGAAATCGAGGAATCGTCGCCCGTCGGTCGTCCACAGCCAGGCGCCTTCGCCACGCTCGAAAGCAAGGGGTGCACGGTTGTAGTTCGGCAACAGAGCGGAGATCATTGTTGGATCGTCCTCGATGGGTCCGGGTGAGGGACCAGTTTCCGGGCTTCTACCGCAGTCGCGCCCATGCGCGGACGGTTCCAGAAAGGCGGGAGAATGTGCCGGGCCGGGTCGCTAAGTCAAATATTGCACGGCGCGGACGCGGGATTTAGGTGCATAACGGCTTTGCAGAGAGATGAGTATGTTCAGCAATGGTCGATAAACCGCCCCCGCCAACCCCCACCGCGTCCGTGCTGCACGATGCCGCCCTGCGCCATCTTGCGCGCTACGCGACGACCCAGACCGGGCTGCTGCGGGTGCTCGACCGCCGGATCATGCGCTGGGCGCGGGCGGTGACACCCGATGATGAGGCAATCAGCGCCGGCAAAGCTGCCGCGCGCGCCGAAATCGTCCGGCTCGCCAATGCCGGCTTGCTGGATGACGCGGCGTTCGCTGCCACCCGCGCGCAAAGCCTGAGCCGGGCTGGCAAATCCCGCCGTGGCATTGCCGCGCATCTGGCAATCCGTGGGGTGGCGTCGGCCGTGGCCCAGGACGCCCTGCCGGATGATCCGGATGTCGAGCTTGCCGCCGCCATCGCGCTAGCCCGGCGCCGCCGCGTCGGGCCGTTTGGGGCCGCCCCGCTCGATCCGGCACAAAAGCTGCGGGCACTCGGCAGTTTTGCCCGCGCCGGGTTCAGCCAGGACATGGCGCAGCGGGCGTTGGGGATGGACCGGGTGGAGGCGGAGGCGGTGTTGCATCGGGTGCGGGCCTTATGATGCCTTTCACGATTGTTTAGCCAAGAAATCTGCGACCCTCCCAGACGGTGAAATTGAGGCGGTGTTGATGGAACGGTTGATTCAACTTGTTGGTGAAAAAAGAGCGCAAACTGTTGTCCGTACTTAAAATCTGCACACCGAGGTGTGGCAAGCGAATTTTGGGTCGGAGAAGCAATCTGGTCTACCGCGTCGCTGACGCAGAAGCGGTAACCATCCTGCGCGTTTGGCACGCCGCGCAGGATCGATTTTAGACCGCTTGCGCTGCTCCCACCCCGCACGGCGCCACAGCTGGCAGCCACATTCTCTTCCCCGATACCGATCTCCCACGATCCAAAAAAAAGGGCGGCGCCGACCAACCGGTCAGCGCCGCCCAAAAGGTGCCGCGTTAGGCCCGAGGAGAAAAGGCGACGCGGTAAGGGAGGGAGTCCGAAGCCAGAAACGCTGCTTCGACGCCTATATTGGTCGGTAAACCGCGACGGGAAGGTTAACAAGCGCGTGAGCTTGCCGCTAAATGCGCAATTCACACATCACTTTTTCGCTAGGACCGCTCAAATGACTGCGCCACCCTCCCGTGTCGGCCCCCTGGTCGGGTTGAAGATCGTCGAACTCGGCCATTATATCGCCGGACCCTTCTGCACCCGGGTGCTGGCCGATCTCGGCGCCGAGGTGGTCAAGATCGAACCCCCCGCTGGCGACCCAATCCGCGGCTGGGGTGCTAAAGTCAACGGCCATCCGGTGTGGTTCAGCATTCACGGCCGCAACAAGCTGTCAGTGGTATTGGACCTCAAACGCGACCGCGACACTGCGTTGCGCTTGATCGATCGTGCTGACGTGCTGGTGGAGAATTTCCGCCCCGGCCAGATCGAGAAGCTTGGGCTTGGTCCCGATGTCCTCCACGCCCGCAATCCGCGTCTGGTGATCGCGCGCGTGTCCGGCTACGGCCAGGACGGCCCTTATCGCGACAAGCCGGCTTTCGGTGCGATCGGCGAGGCGATGGGCGGCATCCGCCACCTCACTGCGCACCCCGCCGGTTCCAGCGAATTGCCGCCGCCGCGCTGCGGGATTTCGATCGGCGACGACCTCGCCGGGCTTTATGCCGCCATCGGGCTACTGTCGGCGGTCTATGAACGCGACGTGACCGGCACCGGCCGCGGACGCATCGTCGATGTCAATCTGGTCGACAGCATCTTGTCCTTGATGGAAGGCATGCTGCCGGAATACGCCATTGACGGCCGCATTCGCCAACCCGCCGGCGCCGGCATCCCGACCGCCGCACCCACCAACACCTACCCGTGCGCCGACGGCAAATGGCTGTGCGTGGCCGGCAATTCCGACCTGATTTTCCGCCGCTTGATGGCGGTGATCGGCCAGCCGGCGCTCGCTGATGATCCGCGCTACCTGACCAATGCCGATCGTTGCGCCAATGTCACCGCGTTAGACGCGACGATCGCCGCCTGGACCATGACCCTGCCGGCCAAAACCGCCGAGGACATGCTCGAAGCCGCCGATGTGCCGGCAACACGGCTCTACGACATCGCCGACGCCGCCACCGACCCGCATTTCCTGGCACGGAAAGCGGTGATGGAGGTTACCGATCCGCTGATCGGCCGCACCCTGCATGTGGGTCCGGCAATCCGCATGGATGGCGACCCGCCGGAAGCCGCCATTGGCTGGACCGGGCCCGCGCTCGGGGCGCATCAGGCTTATGTGATGGAGACGTTGTTGGCGGGATAAAGCCCAACGAGTTCTGTCACCTGCACGGAAACTCTGCTAAACCACACGAACCATGCTGTTTCGTGCACTCCCGTTCGTGCTGCTTTTGCTGCTCGCCGCCTGTGGCAGCAGCACGCCGACCGCTTCGTACGGCGTCGGGAGTTCTACCCGCCAGGCTGGCATCAACTGCGCGCCGTTCGCCCGGGAGCTTTCGGGCGTGGCGCTCTACGGCGATGCCTATGGCTGGTGGGACGCAGCCCCCCCGCGCTACCGACGCGGCACCACCCCGGAAATCGGCGCCGTGCTGGTGCTGAGAAAGCAGGATCGCCTGCCGTCCGGCCATGTTGGCGTGGTTTCGGCCGTGCTGGGATCTCGGCAAATCCATCTCATTCAGGCCAATTGGGAACCAGGGACGGTCGATCAGGACCAGCTCGTGGTCGATGTCTCAGAGCGCAACGACTGGTCGCAGATTCGGGTCTGGTATCCGCCGTCCAACCAGATGGGCAGTCATACCTATCGCGCGTACGGCTTTATCGCCCCGCCGCAGAAAGTGACCCGCACCGAACTGGTGCGCGCAACGCCCGCGGCTACACGTTTTGCCATGGACACCAAAGGCCGCCCGGCACCACGCGCCAGGCTCTACGCCGCCGCCAACTGACGTCGCGCAATCGCCGCTGTCACGGTGTTCTCCAGCAAACACGCGATCGTCATCGGGCCGACCCCGCCGGGAACCGGAGTAATGGCGGAGGCGATCGGCAGCGCCTCCGCATAGGCAACATCGCCGACCAGCCGCCCATCGCCAAGCCGGTTGATGCCGACATCGATCACAATGGCGCCCGGCTTGATCCAATCGCCGCGGATCATCTCCGCCCGGCCGATCGCGGCCACCACCAGATCGGCGCGCCGGCACTCGTCGGCCAGATCGCGGGTGCGGGAATGGGCAATGGTCACCGTGGCGTGGGCGTTCGTCAACAGGGCGGCCATCGGCTTGCCGACCAGCACGGACCGCCCGAGCACAACGGCGCGCATCCCCGCCAAATCGGTTTCGGCCAGCAAATGCATCACCCCGCGCGGGGTGCAGGGCTGCAGGCTTGCCCGCCCGGCCAGCAACCGCCCGGCGCTTACTGGGGTCAGCCCATCGACATCCTTGGCCGGATCGATAGCATCAAGCACCGCATCAACCCGGATTTGTGCCGGCAGCGGCATTTGCACCAGGATGCCATCGATCTCCGGATCGGCATTTAACGCCGCGACCTGGGCCAACAACGCGGCCTCGGTTGTGTCTGCCGGCAGATAAATCGTCCGCGCCGTGATCCCGACCTGTGCCGCGGCCCGATCCTTGCTGCGGACATAGACCTTGCTCGCCGGATCGTCGCCAACCAGCACCACGGCGAGGCCGGGGCGGTAGCCGAGCGTCGCCACCTGGGTTGCAATTCGGGTGCGCAAGTCGGACGCAATCGCGCGGCCATCAATGATCCGGGCAGTCATAGGGCGCCGAGCCTTTCAGAGCAGAAGGCCAGAGATGTCGCCGAAACTGATTGCCCGATAGATCCGTTGCAGGATCTGCTGTAAGACATAGATGCCGAAAATCAACACCAGCGGGCTGACATCAATGCTGCCGAAACTCGGCACCACGCGGCGGATGCGCCGCAAAGCCGGTTCGGTAATGCGATACAGAAAATCGCCAATCGACCAGACGAACTTGTTCCGTGTATCGAGCACGCCGAACTGGGCAAGCATGTTGAACAACGCGGCCAGGATGACCGCCCATTGGTACAACCACAGGACTTCGTTGGCGATATTGAATAAAATTGTGACCACGTGCGGCGACCCCTGCTCCGGCGCCGCAACCTAGCCGCGTGGCATTCGCGCTGCAACCGTGCGTGTAATTGACCGACAATCCCGACATGCCGCCCAAGCGCGACCGCTCGCTTGACTTGCCTGCCCGCCGTGAGCATTGTCCGCGGCCACCGACCTGGGGACGCGCCAGGGCGGTTTTCTGGCGGGGATGGGGCCATAGCTCAGCTGGGAGAGCGCCTCGTTCGCAATGAGGAGGTCAGCGGTTCGATCCCGCTTGGCTCCACCATCCCCTCCATGGCCCAAGAATTCCTAAGGTCCAAGAAATGACGGGCCATGACTGACAAACAAGCCCAAACGGTGCGTCCACAGCCGGCCGAATGGCGCAAGGGCGTAGCTGCGGCGGCACAGGCCCGGCGGCTTTATGCCGACGACGCTGCCCAAATTCTGATACCTTCAATCCGCGACGTGCAGGCCGGCGGCGCCAACAGTCTTCGCGCCATCGCGGATGCCCTCAATGCGCGGGGTGTTCGTACCGTGCGCGGAACGGACTGGACTCCAATGGCGGTACGGCGCGTGCTTATACGGGTTGCCGGCTAATATGCGCGTCGCCCGCTAATCAGTCCGCCGCCAGCTTTTCCTGCTGTTCGGCCTGCATCGCCCACATCCGTGCATAAACACCATCCTGTGCCAGCAACTCGGCGTGGGTGCCACGTTCCACCACTTCGCCCTGATCCAACACAATAATCTGGTCGGCATCGACCACGGTCGAAAGCCGATGCGCGATGGTGATGGTGGTGCGGTTGGCCGACACAGCGCGCAGGGCGGACTGGATTTCCTGTTCAGTACCAGTGTCGAGCGCGCTCGTGGCCTCATCCAAAATCAGGATGCGCGGATCTTTCAGGATGGTGCGGGCAATGGCGACCCGCTGCTTTTCCCCGCCCGACAATTTCAACCCGCGTTCGCCCACCCGCGTATTATAGCCATCTGGCAGTCGCAGCACGAAATCATGCACCTGGGCTAACCGCGCCGCATGCTCGATCTGGTCCTGGGTCGCGCCGGTGCGGCCATAGGCGATGTTGTAGCCGATGGTGTCGTTGAACAGCACGGTATCTTGCGGCACAACGCCGATGGCGGCGCGCAAACTGTCCTGGGTCACATCACGGATGTCCTGCCCATCGATGCGGATGGCGCCACTGGAAACATCGTAAAACCGAAACAGCAGCCGGTTAATGGTGGACTTGCCGGCCCCGGTCGGCCCGACAATCGCCAGCGACCGGCCGGCCGGGACCCGGAAACTCAGCCCTTTCAAAATAGTGCGTTCCGGCTGGTAGCCAAAGCGGACATCGTCGAACACCACTTCGCCGGCATCAATCTGCAACACCGGCGCGCCCGGCTTGTCGGCAACTTCCTGGCTCAGCGCCAACAGCCGGAACATCTGTTCCATGTCGGTCAAGCCCTGCTTGATCTCGCGGTAGACCGTCCCGAGCATGTTCAGCGGCTGGTAAAGCTGCATCAGATAGGTGTTGACCAGCACAAAGCGCCCAACTGTCATCGTGCCCGCTTCCACCCCCTGGGCCGCCATCATCATCACCACTGCGAGACCGAACGCGATGATCGAGGCCTGGCCGAGATTGAGCAGGTTGAGCGTGACCTGGCTTTTGACCGCGGCGCGTTCATACCGCGCCCAGGCCTGATCGAAGCGATGCGCCTCATGCTGGGCGTTGCCGAAATATTTCACCGTTTCGTAGTTCAGCAGGCTGTCCACGGCCTTCGATTGCGCGTCGCTGTCGGTTTCGTTCATCGTCCGGCGGATGCGCACCCGCCAGTTAGTGAAAATGAAGGTGAAGAACAGATAAAGCCCGACCGCGACCAGGGTGACGGCGGAAAACTCCCAGCCGAAGATGTTCCACAGAATAACCGTGACCATCACCACTTCGAGCAAGGTCGGCACCACGCTGAACACCATCATCCGCAGCACTGCTTCCACGCCTGTGGTGCCGCGTTCGATCGCGCGCGACAGGCCGCCCGTGGCGCGGTCGAGGTGGAAGCGCAGCGACAATTTGTGCATGTGCTGGAAGGTTTGCAGCGCAATCCGCCGGACCGTGCGCTGCTGCACGGCGGCGAAAATCGCGTCGCGCATTTCGCCGAACCCGGATGCGGTGACCCTCAACAAGCCGTATCCGATAATGAGCGCTGCCGGCACCGCGATGATCGGGTTGACGCCGTTGGGCAGCAGGGCGTCAACCGCTGCGGCATAAACCAGCGGCACGCAGACATTGGCCACCTTCGATATCACCAGGAACAATCCGGCAAGCGATGCCCTGACCCTGGCGCCAATATCATCCTTCGGCCACAGGTATGGCAGCAGGGCCGCGAGGGTTTGCAGCGTGGTGTGCTGTGCGCCAGGGAGGGTCAACGGCTTTGCGCCAGTGGTGCGTCTCATGGAGCCAAATGTGGCACGTTGCTGCTCGTTTTCAAATGGGCCGGTTGGCGGGGCGGCCATTCCGCGCTAGGGCAACGATATGGACAACTCCCTGCAACGTCACATCACCGCCTGCAACAACGCCGAACTGCCAGGATCGCGGATCGCGCTTCGGCTCGAGGGGCAGATTATCGGCTGGATGACGCCGACTGTCGCAGCGGCACTCGAACGGCTCGCCGGCGTGCGGCGCGATGCTCAGGGCGTTACGCTGTTGGACGCCGATCACCTGCCCGACCTTGGCCGTCAGATGGCCGGGTTGGGCTTTGGCCGGGTGCGCGGTGAAATGTTTGACGTCCGGGCAAATCCAGATGGGCCGGCGCTGTCAACCATCGATCGCGGCGCGTTGCCCAGCTTTGGCATTGCCGCGGCGGGCGTGCACCTGGACGGGCTGGTGCGTCGGGCCGACGGTTTGCATCTTTGGGTCGCCCGGCGCGCCGCTAACAAGGCGCTCGACCCCAACAAGTTCGACCACATTGTCGCCGGCGGCATTCCGGCCGGCTACACGCCGTGGGACTGCTTGGTTAAGGAAGCCATGGAAGAAGCTGCGATGCCGCCTGGTTTGCTCGCCAATGCCCGGCCGTGTACTACAATTACCTATGCAATGGAGCGCGCCGAGGGCCTGCGGCGCGACATTTTACACTGCTACGAAGTTGAATTGCCTAACGATTTCATCCCTACCCCCACTGACGGGGAGGTTGCGGGCTTCGAGTTGTGGCCGATCGCGCGCGCATTGCACGCGGTTCGTACCACCGACGCGTTCAAATTCAATGTGAGTGTCGTGCTGATCGCGCTGTTCATTCGCCACGGGCTGGTGACAGGCGACGAAGCCGCCCGCCTGAGTGCCGCATTGGGGTAGATCAATCTTCCGGCGGCGCCGCGGCAATTGGGATTTCCCGACTTTCGGCCGGCATCGGCTGCTCGCCATAACCCGGCAAAGTTTGTGCCTCGCCGTCCTCCGGGTCCGGATCGCCGTCCTGCTGATAGCGGCGGGTCTGGTTATTGTTGGCCTGGCCACCCCCCGC
>JACMOQ010000107.1 GCA_014377905.1 Acetobacteraceae bacterium
AGCCGGTTGACGAAATTCCCCGCCGCATCGGTGATCCGCTCGAACCCACCCGGCTGGCTCGGCAGCACCAGCGCGTCGCTTTCGACGGCAACGTCCACCGACGGCGCGCCGGGCACGAAGCGCATGCTCAGCGCCATCTGTCCGGTCAGCAGATTGGTGGTGTCAAGCTGCATCCGCAGGCCGCGGGCAACCAGCCGTAGCGCCACCGCAAGGCCGTTGTCGGCGCCGAGCGGGGCCGCCGCACCCGCCATCGACATCCGTTCGGGCTGCACTTCAAATCGCACCGTGACCTGCGAACTTGCCCCTGACGGATCAAAGTCAAGCTTCACATCGGTAACCTCGCCGATCTGGATGCCGTAAATTTCCACCGGCGCGCCAGCCGCGAGGCCGCGCACACTGCCGTCGAACCGTGTCAGCATCTTGATCTTGTCGCGATAACCCGATGCCGAGGCCCGCGCCTCATCGGGATAAAGTGGAAAAATCCACTCTGGGGCCGGTTTGGCGCCACTGCGCTCGGCCGCCGGCGTGTCGAAGCTGATGCCACCATTGACCAGCGCCGACAGGCTGTTCATCCGCAGCCGCACCCCCTGCGCGCCGAGTTCCAGTGCCACCCCCGAACTGTTCCAGAACCGCGAGCCGCGCCGCACGAGCCCGTCATACGGCGCCCGGATGAAGACATGCAGCGTCACGCGTTCCTGATCGGGATCGAGCTTGTAGCGCAACACCTCGCCAGCCGGAATATCATGAAAAAACAATGGCGAACCAGCCGAAATTGCACCAATTTGTGAGGTATTCAACACGAATGTGGTGCCGGGTTCATCGGACCGCACCGCCGGCGGGTCTTCGAGCCCGGTGAACGCCAGCTTCGTCGTCGGGCTGCGCGCGCCGCCTGGATCGAGCACGATGAACGCGCCCGACAGCAGCGTATCAAGGCCCGACACATTGCCCTCGGCAAAGCGCGCCCGCACCACCCAAATGCGGGCAATTTCGGTCAATAATGGCTCGGCCTCGCGCCGCATGCGGATGCGGACCACCACGTGGGACATGTCGTCGGACAGCGTGATCTTATCGACCGTGCCAAGTTCGACGGCCTTGTATTTCACCTTGGTCTGCCCCGCGACCAGGCCATCGGCGGTGCGCCAGGTGACCGTGATTGTCGGCCCACGCTCCCGCAGCGCCTGCCAGCCGAGATAGGCCGCGAGCAAGGCCGCAATCACCGGAATCAGCCAGATCAGACGCAACCCGCGCGGAACATGGATATCGGCGGTCGGATGATCGCTCATGCCAGCGGCCTCCGCGCCGCGTCCCACATCAACCGCGGGTCAAACCGCATTGCGGCCAGCATGGTCAGGATCACCACCAGGCAAAAGCACACTGCCCCCGGCCCCGGCGTAATGGTGGCCAACCGGTCGAGATGGACCAGCGCGGTCAGGATCGAGATCATAAAAACATCGATCATCGACCAGCGGCCGATTGCCTCCACCACCCGGTAGATCACGCTCCGCTCGCGCAGATAGCCGCGCGCTCCAAGCCGGGTACTGATCAATAAAATTCCCATCCCAAGCACTTTGAAAACCGGCACCATGACCGAGGCAATAAACACCAGCGCGGCCAGCGGCCACATGCCGGACGCCGCAAGTTCTATCACCCCGCCCAGAATGGTGGAGCTGTGGTCCTGCCCGAATGACACCAGATTGAGCACCGGCAGCATGTTGGCGGGGATATATAGCACGATCGCGGCCACCAGCAGCGCCCAGCTTTGCCCGAGACTACCGGGAATACGGCGGTGCAACGCCGATCGGCAGCGCGGGCAACGGGTTTCGGTTGCCGCCACCACCAGATCGCAGCATTCGCACCCGATCAGCCGCACGCCGCGCGGGACCTGCGAGGAGTGGCCCAGCCGATCCCACACCGCCGCGTCATCCATGAACGCATCGGTCGCCGCCATGGTCAGCATCAACGCGCCGAGCGCATAGAGTGCGCCGCCGATTTCAACTTGTGCCATGTCGATCAACCTGGTGTAGGCGACGAACACGCCCAACAGGAACACTTCCACCATCGACCACGGCGACAGGCGTTCCACCCAGGCAAATACAAGCGCGAGATGGGCGGGGGGATGGCGCATGCGGATGCCAATCAACACCCAGATGGTTGCCAGCATCTTGATCAGGGGCGCGCCGATGGTGGTCACCAGCACCGCAACTGCCATCGGCCAGGCGCCGAGCGCGTTCAACACCTCGGGGCCGGTCGCAAGGCCGGCGCCGGCGGCCGAGGCGCCGATGCGCAGTTCCATGAACGGCATCTGGCTGGCGAGCGCGAACAGCATCAGCCCGGTGATCGCCATGGCAAGAGCCCGGTCATGGGGATCGGTCCGGCGGCGGCGAAGCACCGCCGCGCAGCGGGCACAGCGTGCCACCGCCTTGCGCGGCAAGGCCGGCAGGGTTTGCACCAACCCGCAGGCATGGCATTCGCGCAGCCGGCCAGCACCGTGTTCGTGGGCGTCCATCGCGGTATTTTGCCAGTATTCTGCCGCCACGACAATTCTGGCCTTGGCCCAGCGAACATGCTAGTCCGCGCCTGAGATTAAGGGTGGGGAATGACGATGAAGTGGTTTTGGCAAAGTACTGCCGCGATGCTGATGCTGGCCGGCACCGCCGCGGCGCAAACGCCGAAATCCGGCGGTATCATGAAGATCTACCAGCGTGACAGCCCCGCCAGCGCTTCAATCCACGAGGAAGCCACGTTTTCCAACAACGTTCCCTTCATGGGCGTGTTCAACAATCTCGTGCTGTTCCGCCAGGACGCGCCGGTCAACACCCCGGAAACCATCGCCCCCGAGCTCGCCGATAGCTGGTCCTGGAGCGAGGACAAAAAGACCCTCACCTTCAAGCTCCATCCCGGGGTGAAATGGCATGACGGCAAGCCCTTCACCTCGGCCGATGTCAAATGCACCATCGATTTGCTGCAGAACAAAACCGCCGACAAATTCCGCAAAAACCCGCGCCGGTCGTGGTATGCCAATGTCGAGGCCGTAGTGCCGAACGGCGATCTTGAAGTTGCCTTCAAGCTTGGCCGGCCGCAACTGTCGCTGATCTCGATGCTGGCGTCAGGTTACTCGCCGATGTATCCCTGCCACGTCCCGACGCGGGAAATGCGGACCAACCCGATCGGGACCGGCCCGTTCAAATTCGTCGAATTCAAGCAGAACGAGATCATTCGCCTCGCCAAGAACCCGGATTACTGGCGGAAGGGCAAGCCATACCTGGACGGCATCGATTTCCCGATCATCACCAATCGTGCGACCGCGATGTTGGCCTTCATTGCCGGCAAGGTTGACATGACTATGCCGACCGAAGTGACCCATCCGATCCTGCGCGACATCAAGTCGCAGGCCCCGAAATCGGTTTGCGCCATGGTGCCGACCAATGTGAGCATCAACCTGATCGTCAATCGCGAAAAGCCGCCTTTTGATAACGCCGATCTGCGCCGCGCTTTGGCGCTGACTATCGATCGTAAGGCCTTCATCGACATCCTGTTCGAAGGCCAGGCAGATATGGGCGGCACATTGCTGCCGGGGCCGGAAGGCATCTGGGGTATGCCCAAGGACATGCTGACCGGCATGCCCGGATACAGCCCCGACATCGCCGCCAGCCGCGCCGAGGCGCGCGCGTTGATGGTCAAAGCCGGCTACGGCCCTGACAAGCGTCTGGCGATCAAGGTGTCGACCCGCAACATCCCGACCTATCGTGATCCAGCGGTGATCCTGCTTGATCAGCTCAAGGAAATCTATGTCGATGGCACGCTCGACATCGTCGAAACCTCGGTCTGGTTCGGCAAGATCGAGCGCAAGGATTACGCGGTCGGCCTTAACCTTACCGGCAACGCGGTCGATGATCCGGATCAGAGTTTTTACGAAAACTATGGCTGCGGTTCGGAACGCAATGTCACCGCCTATTGCAACCCGGAACTGCAAAAGGCCTTCGATGCACAAAGCGTGGAAACCGATGTCGCCAAGCGGCGCCAGATGGTGTGGGCCATCGACACCCAGCTGCAGAACGATATCGCGCGCCCCATCATCGTCCATCAGCGCGCCGGCACCTGCTGGGCGCCCGATGTGCATGGCTACACCCAGATGATCAACTCATCTTATAACGGGTTCCGCTTCGAAAATCTGTGGCTCGATCGGTGAGCCCGATCCAATGACCGGCTATCTTCTGCGCCGCCTCGGCCTGATGGGGCTGACGTTGCTAGGCATATCGATCATCATTTTCGTGCTGCTGCGGCTGGTGCCGGGCAACATGGTCGATATCCTGTTCGACAGCGCCGGGCTGGTAGATCCGGCCGAAAAGGCACGGATTGCCGCCGAGCTTGGTCTGGATAAATCCATCCCGGAACAATATCTGGTATGGATCACCGGGCTGCTGCGCGGCGATCTCGGGTTTTCCTATGTCTCGGAGAAATCCGCGCTTAAGGAAATCCTGCCGCGCATTCCGGTCACCGCCCGCTTGGCACTCAGCGCCATCGTGTTCGCGGTGCTGGTCGGCGTGCCGTTCGGCGTGATCAGCGCGGTGAAGCAGAACAGCGCGATCGATTATGGCATACGGGTGGTTTCGCTGGCCGGACTGTCGATGCCGTCCTTCTGGCTGGGCCTGGTGGTGCTGATGGGCTTTGCCGCCTTCACCGGCACTTTGCCGGTCTATACCGAGCCCCCGAAAACCACCCTTGAGGCGTTTCTTCTGGTGGCAGTGCCGGCGATGACGGTGGGCTTCCGGTCGTCCGCGCTG
>JACMOQ010000108.1 GCA_014377905.1 Acetobacteraceae bacterium
ACGATTGATGCCAAGCCGGCAACCGAACAGTGGTGGGTGGACGAGGTGATCCGCCATCGCGGAAAAACCAATCGCAACAAGGAATGCACGCCGGGATACTACAATTTTGAAGGGGAAGAAAATCGCCGGCAGGACGGTAACTATAATGGCGGGTTCTATCAGTATTTTCTGCACCTGACCGAAACGAAAGAAGACATGGAGCAGCATTTCGCCTTTGCCTGATAGGGTGTCCGTCTGCAATCCGGGTTATCTGTTCAGGATAACCCGGATTTTTTTTGCGTGCGAATTTACGTTCAGGTTTTGCTAATATTCCAGAATACCGGCGCCGGGCCGCGCAACAATCCGGTAAGGTTGGATCGCCATGCGGTGGCCTGGATGTACTGGCCAAGTGGGATGTAGGGGACGTAGTTGATCGCTTCGAGCTGGATTTGCTCGGAGATTTGTTTTTTCTCGGCGGTGTCGGTGCTGTCGATCCAGCTGTCGCGCAGGGCTTCGATGCGGGCATTGTCGGGCCAGCCATTCCAGGCGCCGCTCCCGTTGGTGCGCAGTCCGGTGGCCAGCACCGGGTTGCCGAAATCGACCGCTGGAAAGCCCGAGGGGAATAGCGACCAGCCGCCTTTTTCGATGGGTTCCTTGCTCGCCCGGCGTTGGACGACAGTGCCCCAGTCGGTGGCTTGCGGTTCGACATTCAGCCCGACCTTCTGGAACGCATCAAGGGCTACCAGGCACATGGCATTGTAGGAAACCTGGTCAGTCGGCTGCATGAAGGCGATTTTTTCACCCTGATAGCCGCCGTCTTTGAGCATGGCGCGGATTTTGTCAGGCGATGGGCGGCGCCTGATCGCGTCCATGCCGGCGTCGGACGCGCTTTCGGTGCCGGGGACGAAGAAGCCCACCGGAGCTTGCCAGCCGGCGCGGTCGTCACCCATGACGGCGGCCATCACATCGGTCTGGTCAATGGCGGCGAGCATGGCGCGACGGACGGCGGCATTGGCGGTGGGACCGGTAACAAAGTTGGGGCGCAGGACCGGATAGACGCCATGGGTATCGAGCCGCTCGACCATGACCCCCGGAGTACGGCGCAGGGCGGGGAGCAGGTCGGGCAACGGCATTTCAATCCAGTCGATTTCGCCGGTGGCCAACGCCGCCCCCGCGGTGGCGGCATCCGGAATGATGCGCCATTCGACCCGGTCGACCAGGACGTGATAGCCGCCGCGAGCGTATTCGACTTTTTCAGCGCGTGGGCTGTAGCGGTCAAAGCGGGCGAACATGGCGGGGCTGCCGCTGACGAATTCATCCGCGATCCAGCGAAATGGTCCGCTGCCGATGGCCTCTGCGGTTTGTTTGAACGGATCGCTATTGGCCAGGCGTTCCGGCATGATAACCGGCGCGGGTTGGGTTTTGGCGAGTGCGTTGGGCAGGAAGGGGAACGGCTTGTTGAGGCGCCAGACCAGGGTTCGGTCATCGACGGCTTCGAGGGAATCGAGCCGGGCTTTCAAGGTCGCGCCGATCGGGTCGCGCACCATCCAGCGCCGGATTGAGGCAACGCAGTCGCGGGCGCGGACCGGTTCACCGTCATGGAAGGTTTGGCCGGCGCGCAGTTTCATAGTCCAGCGTTTGCCGCCATCTTCGACGATATGGCCTTCGAGCATGTGGGGATGCGGGTTGAGCGCGATATCCCGGGTATAAAGGGTTTCGTAGAGCATCATCGCCAATGTGCGGGTCGCGGCAGCGGTGGTCCATACCGGGTCCCAACTCGGTGGGTTGGTTTGCGGCACAAAGATGATTTTCTTTGCCTTGCCGCCGATTGCGGCTTGGGCCACAGCATTTCCTGCAACCAAAGCGGCGGCGCCAGCCACAAAATGACGACGATACATATGCGGTTCCCCCAAGAGGCGGCCTCGCTGAGCCGTTGGGGGGATGCTAGCCGTCTGTCTTGCAGTGCTGCAAGCGCGGTCGAATCGGCTCAGTTCCGGATGATTTCGGGGCGGCTGGTCCGGGCGCCATTAAAGCTGAGCGTTTCGCCGCTGCGCAGTATTTCCTGGACGGCGATCCAAAGACTGCGATTGGAATTTCCGGCGCCGGGCAGCGCGAGGATGGCATAAAGCCCGAGAACGACGCTTAGCGCGATGACCGCTCCCGGAAGTAAGACGGATGGCGGCTTTTGGTGGGGATGCTGGTAAGGTGTCATGAAATCCTGCCAGAAAATATTTCTGTTAAATAAGACGCTAGTCAAAAATAATTATTAAAATATGAAGCGCTCATGGCGTTTACATATAGGCGTCAAATAGTGCGCGCTTGCAGGTAAACGCTAGACATGACTGCAAAGATTGACGGCTTGCCCAGGCGAAGCTTTCGTCCATTTTTTTGCAATCAACTGCATTCAAAAAAAAGGGCCGGCGATCAATGATCGCCGGCCAGTTTGGCGGGACTTCAAGCGCTGAATAGTCAAGTCCCAACCAAGAAACTCAGGTGAACCAACGATCCGTCACGTCCGTGTAGAAATCAGAGTTTGAATGCCTCAACCTTACCGCCCCAATGCGCCGGCATTGTTATCGCGTAATCCGCGCGCAAGCTGTCTTTCAATGAGGCAATCAGGCTGCGCCCGGTATTGCCATACCCAGGCAGCGCCAGCAACGCATACAGACCCATCGCGAAGCTGAGCCCGATAACGGTGAACGGGAGCAGGTTGCTGGCGGGTTTGTCGAAGTGGCTGAAGGAGCGGGTCATGATCGTCTGCCTCGGATTGGGGTGGTTGCAGGAGACTATGCAACCGCCGTGCCACAGCATTTTACCGGCTTAGGGACGAGAATTTCCGATCAGCAAGCCAAGAAATTGCAAATTGCGAGGCGAGTTGCGAATTTGCGGTTCCGCGTGTTGCAATACGCTCGTTCACCCTGCAACACCGGTATCCCACCAATCACTTGCACTCCCCGGCTGACTTCCCCATTTTGCCGCTAGTATGAGGGAGCACGACATGGACGGCGGCAGCGAGGCACGCAACATCACCATTCACGCGGCGGCGGATTTCGCGCCGATGCGGGCGGCGGGGCAGCTGGCGGCCGAAACCCTCGACATGATTGCCGATCATGTTCGTCCTGGGGTGACGACCGGCGCGCTCGATCGGATCTGCCACGATTTCATTCTGGCCCATGGCGCCACGCCGTCGCCGCTGAACTATCGGGGTTATCCCAAATCAGTGTGTATTTCGATCAACCATGTTGTTTGCCACGGCATTCCGGGTGATCGCACGCTTGATGCTGGCGATATTGCCAATATCGATGTGACGGTGACGCTAAATGGCTGGTTTGGCGACAGCAGCCGGATGTATTGCGCCGGGACACCGTCCACCAAGGCGCGCAACCTGATCGAGGTCACCCACGAAGCCCTGATGCGCGGCATCGCGGTGGTGAAGCCTGGTGCCCATTTCGGCGATATCGGCCACGCCATTCAGACCTACGCCGAAAGCCAGCGTTTCAGCGTGGTCCGGGATTTCTGCGGCCATGGCATTGGCCGGGTTTTTCACGCCGCCCCGAATGTCCTGCATTTTGGCCGCCGCGGCGAAGGCCCGGTGCTGAAGCAGGGCATGTTCTTCACCATTGAGCCGATGATCAATGCCGGGCGCCCCGAGGTGAAAGTGCTCGATGATGGGTGGACAGCGGTCACCCGCGACCGATCATTGTCGGCGCAGTTCGAACACATGATCGGTGTCACCGAAACCGGGGTTGAGATTTTCACCTCATCCCCCGGTAAGGTATTCAAGCCGCCCTATCCAGCGACCTGACGCCTCAGGGTTGAGTTAGCGTAAAGCGCACCTGCGACGGTTTATCGTTAATCGTCAGGGCCAGAACCGCCGTCACCTTGCCGGTCGCGCCCGGGTCCAGTCGTCCGGTCAGGCTATTTGCGGCTGCCGGCACTAGCATCACCTGCTGCGACTTCCCGCCGATCAGCACCGTAGCCTTGCCGCCCACCCGCGCACTCGGGATCGGCGTGTTGGCCTGATCACCGACATAGACGCTAATCAAGCGGCCG
>JACMOQ010000109.1 GCA_014377905.1 Acetobacteraceae bacterium
AGCAATATCGCCAGCCCCAACTCTTGTTGCAGATCGCGCAGCAGTCGCAGGATCTGCGCCTGCACCGTCACATCCAGCGCCGTCGTCGGTTCATCGGCAATCAGCAATTCCGGATCGCACATCAGCGCCATCGCGATCATCACCCGCTGGCGCAGCCCCCCTGAAAGCTGGTGCGGATATTGCGCCAGCCGCATGCCCGGCGCGGTGATGCCGACCTTGGCGAGCAACTCGGCGGCGCGGTCCAGCCCTTGCCGTTTTCCCACCCCGCGGTGGCGCACTAGCACCTCGGCCATTTGCGAGCCGACCGTGTAGGCCGGATTGAGGCTGGTCATCGGCTCCTGGAAAATCATCGCCATCCGATCGCCGCGCAGCTTTTGCAGCTCGCGCTCGGACAGGTTCAAAATATCCTGACCGTCAAACCGCATATGGCCGGCGCTGCGTTTCGCCCCCCGCGCCAGCAAGCCCATCACCGCAAGTGCCGAAACCGACTTGCCGCAACCTGATTCCCCCACAACGCAATGGGTCTGTCCGCGCTCAACCCGCAGCGACACACCGCGAATGGCTTCGACTTTTGGGCTGAAGCGCACCCGCAATCCTTCGACATCGAGCAGGGCAGGGCGGTCAAGCATCGCGCGCGGCCCCCAACCTGTCACGCAACCCGTCGCCAAGCAGGTTGATCCCGAGCACCAACACGAACAACGCCACACCCGGCACCATTATGACCCAAGGTGAAAAATACATGTAGTCCTTGGCTTCAGCGATCATCAGCCCCCACGATGGCAGTGGCGGCGGCACCCCAAGCCCGAGGAACGACAACGCCGCTTCCAACAAAATCGCCAGCGCCATTTCCAAGGTCGCCACCACAAACAGATGAAGCACGATGTTGGGCAGAACCTCGCGCAGCAGAATATGCGGCAGCGAACAGCCGGCCGCCCAGGCGGCACTGATATAGTCGAGTGTGCGCACCTGCATCGTTGTCGTGCGTGCCACGACGGCAAAACGTTCCCACAGCAGCAAGCCGAGCGTGAACACCACCACGGACAACGAACTTCCAACGAACGAAACAACCGTCAGTGCAACAAGGATTAACGGGATCGACAGCCGGCAGGTGATGATGAACATCACCACCGCATCGACCCGCCCTCCAAAAAACCCACCAATCACCCCCAACGTGATGCCGATTGCGCCGGAACAAATCACCACCAGCGTGCCGATCAGCATCGAAATCCGCGCGCCATAAATCAGGCGCGAGAAATAGTCGCGGCCAAGCTGGTCACTGCCGAGAATATTCCCGACCCGGCCGCCCTCCATCCAGATCGGCGGGATCATCCGCGCTTCGAGATTTTGCGCAAACGGGTCGGCCGGGGTGATCCACGGCGCCAGCACCGCGACCAGCGCGATGCCCAGTACGATCACCACCCCCAATCCGAAGGCGAACTTGCGGAATTCGAACCGCATCAGCCAATCCTCAAACGCGGGTCAAGTGCGGCGTTGAACAGATCGGCGACCAGGGTCAGCACGATGTAAATCGTCGCCAGGAACAGCACCACCGCCTGCACCACCGGAAAGTCATTCTTGGCGATCGATTCCCAGGCGAGGTAGCCCACCCCGTTAAGCGCGAAGACCGACTCGATCACAATCGAGCCTCCCAACATGAACCCAAGCTGCACTGCGGCCACTGCCACCACCGGCATCGCGGCGTTGCGCAGCGCGTGCTTCATCACCACGGTGAGCCGGGTCAATCCCTTGGCCCGCGCAGTGCGGACATAATCGGACGCCAGCGCATCGACCATCCCGCCGCGGGTCAGCCGCATCAGCGCCGGCACCGCCGAAAACGCCAGCACAAAACCCGGCAGAATATAGCCATGCCAGGTGTCCACGCCCGAGATCGGTAGCAACTGCCACTTCACCCCCAGCCAGATCACCAGCACCAGCCCGAGGCAAAAGCTCGGCATCGCCTGGCCAACCACTGCCACCATCATGATCGCGCGGTCGAGCACCCGACCCTCATTCATTGCGGCCAGAATCCCCAGCGGCAGCGCCAGGCATAATGCGATTACCAATCCAGTGGCGCCGAGGGTCAACGTGATCGGCAGGCGTGCACGAATCAGCGCGCCGACCGGGGCGTGATGCAGATAGGACCGGCCGAGATCGCCGGTGGCAACCCCCGCTACCCAACTGAAAAACTGCACGGTCAACGGTCGGTCGAGGCCATAGGCCTTGCGAATGATGTCCACATCCTCCTGCGTCGCCTGGGCGCCGGCCATCGACACCGCGACATCGCCGGACAGCCGGGTTAGCGCGAAGCTCACCGTCAGCACCGTCAACAGCACAAGCACGGCGAGCAACCCGCGCCGGAGAAGAAATTTCAACATCGCCAAAAACTACGCGGTGACTGCGTGCGCCGCAATGCTGCATCTGCAAATAATCCGGTCATCTGGCGTCCATTGCAAACCTCCCCTAGCCTCACGCCGGGTGATTTGAACGGAGCAGAACATGGTTGTGGGCGTTGGCGGATCGAGTTTCGCGGCAGAACTGGCAGCGATGTCGCCGATGACTGGCGACGCGGCCCCGATCGGCCCCGACGAGCTTCGCGCCCGCGTGGCGCAGGCCCAAACCCACATGCGCCACCAAAATGTCCAGGCGCTTTACCTCGATAGCTCCACCTCGCTGCGCTACTTTACCGGGCTGGCCTTCAACCTGTCGGAACGCCTGCACGGCGCGATCATCCCGGCCGAGGGCGAAATCGTTTATCTCAGCCCGGCCTTCGAGGAACCCAAAACCCGCGCGCTGCTCCAGTTCGGCGGTGACATCCGCCTGTGGGAGGAACACGAAGATGCCGCAGCCCTGGTGATCGATACCGTGCGCAGCAAAGGCTATGCCAGCGGCACCCTGGCGATTGACCCGGCCACCCCGTTCCATACCGTCGATGGCCTGCGCCGGGCCGGCAACAGCTTCACCTTTTCCAACGCCAGCGCCATCACAGCCTTGTGTCGTCAATGCAAATCCCCCGCCGAAATCGCCCTGATGCAAACCGCGATGACCATTACGCTCGCAGTCCACAAAGCCGTCGCCCGCGCCCTCGCCCCCGGCGTTACCACCACCGAGGTCGCCGCCTTCATCGATGTCGCCCACAAAGCCTGCGGTGTGCCAACTGCCTTTCGCGGCGTCCAGTTCGGTGAAGCCACCGCCTATCCGCACGGCGTCCCGCATCCGCAAACCCTGGCCGACGGCGACATGGTGCTGGTCGATACTGGCTGCATTTTGCACGGCTACCGCTCCGACATCACCCGAACCTATGTCTTTGGCGAACCGACGCCCCGCCAGCGTGACATCTGGGACCTCGAAAAGCGCGCCCAGCTTGCAGGCTTCGCCGCAGCCCGGCTTGGCGCGCCGTGCGAGGCGATCGACAACGCCGCCCGTGGCGAAATCATCGCCGCCGGATATGGCCCCGGCTACGCGGTCCCCGGCCTGCCGCACCGCACCGGCCACGGCATCGGCCTCGATACCCACGAAGAAGCCTATATCGTCAAAGGTAACATGACGCCGTTGCAGCCCGGCATGTGCTTTTCGATTGAACCAATGATGTGCATCTACGGTGAGTTCGGGGTGCGCCTCGAAGATGCCGTGTACATGACCGATGCCGGACCGCGCTGGTTCACCCAACCCTGCCGGTCGGTCGATGATCCGTTCGGGTTTGAGGGTCGGTGAGGGTTTTCATCTATTTTATTGCTAAAGCGTAACAAAATAGGCGAAAAAATACTCGCCCCTCAATCATCCGAAAAAAGCAAACCCGGCGCCACCACACATTCCGCCATCGCCGCCATCGCCGCCACCACCGGCCTTATGAACACAGACTTGGCCTTGCATATCACCTCCGGCAAAGGGTCAGTGCTCAGCAGCCGCAGCAGAGGCCGTAAAATGCGCCCCGCCTGCGGCATCGCCGCAAGAAATTCGGCGCATTCGTCCTGCGCCAGCAAATGCCGCAATTGCAGTCCGAATGCGGCAGCGTCATACCCCAGTCTGCGCACCAGCCACGCCGGCGCGATGGGGTAGATCGGTCGAACAGCCTTGGCGCGGGCTTGCGCTGCGGGGCGCGGAGTGCCCGGCATGCGCGACACGGGCCGCGTCCCGGCGCGCCAATGCGCCACCAGCCTCTCCAGCCTGGTCCGCATCCGCCCAATCCGCGCCCACATCGCCACCAGCAGCACCGTCAAGCGCCGGTCACGCGCCGTCCGCACCGCAATCGCGGCCTGCAGGTCAGAGAGGATGGCTGAGAAATTGAGCATTGTAGTCATGTAAATTAACTAAACTAATATGTCAAGCATTTTCCACCCAATCGGAGCAAGGGCGCACACTTCTTCCTCTTCCGGCGGGAAAGGGCCGAGGTAAGGGTGTCGCGCACCAAATTTGTTGTTTTCAGCCACAACCTAACTGGACAATTACTTTTGTCCGCATTTTTCCTCAAATGGCTCCGAATTAACGCCAATTACCGAAACTCGACAGAAAAATTACCGTCAAAATAACGCTCAATTACGCCCCCCCCCACTAGAGCACGTTGACATTCAGGATTCCGGCGCGGCTTGAACTGTGATTCAAGCTCCTTTTCGGGAGGGCGTTGGATGTCATCGGTTCGTTTGCTGCTAAAAGATCATCAATGGGAGCGGATGCGGCAACATCTGCCCGGC
>JACMOQ010000110.1 GCA_014377905.1 Acetobacteraceae bacterium
AAACTGAGCTCGATGGGGCGAAGCCGGGCCAGACTCCAATCCGCCTCGGCGCGGCCTGGGGCGCGGATGTCTCGGTCGATTACCACCCAGCGGCCGGGATCGGACAAGGTCTGGCCGATGCCCTGACAGTTATCCGAATAGAGCAGCAATTTCTGGCATAAGTTTACCCCCAGACTGCCCGCCACCGCTGCCCGCACACGCAGCCGCAAACGATAGTCTGCGCCGGGCTTAATCGACAGTTTCTGGCCAAAATAAAGCCCTGCTTTCATGGTCAGCTCTAGCGTAGTGCCGTCAACGCCAAATTTACGGACAAAATTGCTCGGCCCCTGATTTGGTGGCAGGCGATCCGCGGCGATCCTGGGATAGCTGCCTAGCCCCATGCCAAAAAGCTGGCCGGCCAGCGTGTGGTCCATCAGCGCGATACCCGCGGTCCAGTTCGCGGTCCGGCCGGCGAGGTCGCTGGAAATCGCGCGCGCCCGGCTGCCCATGTAGCTGGTGTCGAGCCCGATCACGATCACCGCAGCCCCGATCAGCAACGGAATAACCGAGGAGACAATTCCGATGGTGATCGGCTTGCGGCGGCGCACCCAGCCAATGATCGGCGCCCCGAACGCTGCCACCATGGCGCCCATCAGGCCCGCGCCATAGGCGGTGCGGGCAAAGGTGACCAGCAACGCATAGGCCGCCAGCACCGCTACCACCGCAAGCACCAACAATGACCAGCGCCGTCGATGCACCAGACAAACATTGAGGAACGGCAGGCTGAACGCAATATAAGTGCCGATATGGCCGCCACCAACATGCATGCTGCCAAACGGCCCGACCACCCGATAATCCTGCACCAGATCGAACAGGCCCGGGAACACCAACCGCTCGACCACCACAATGGCCGATACCGCGCCAAGTCCGGCCACCATGCCAAAGCCGAACCAGATCATCACATCGCCATCGGTGCGTGCGCGCGCACGGGCCAAGCCGAGCAAAATGAACGCAGCCCAGAAGGGCTTGGCGAGCCGGATGGTCTCCCAAGCCGTCAGATACAAATTATCGCTGCCGCCGGGCGGGGGCGGCACGGCAATACCGATCAGCGTGCTTAGGGTGAAAAAGGCCAGAAACGGGCCGGCGACCCAGGCGGCTGTGCGCCCGGGCCAGAAATCCACCCATTGCGGCGGGTGGCGCAGCGCCATGATGGCGATGGTGGTCAGAATGAAAAAATCCGACGCTCCCACCACCAGCCAGCCGCTCCACGGCGACAGATCATAAGCCGGCAGCACGGCTGGAATAACCAACAGCCAAGCCTCGCCGCGCCGCCACAGCCAGGCGCCATAGCCGAGCAGCGCAATGGAAAGCGGCCAGGCCAAGGGATAGCGATAGAGCCCGTACAGGATCGCGCCCATGGCGACAGCGGCAATGCCGGCCGACATCTGGCGGGTAAACACTTAGAGATACCGCCCAAGGCCGCGGCGGGGCTGTGATTTCCGCTCACGCGCCAGATTGATCACAAGCGCCCAAGCAAACGCGGCAAAGCGAACCCCGCAATAGGCCGCCAGCGCGCCGACCGCGAGATTATTAATGTCGGGGATCAGCCCCGGTCGCAACCAGCGCCCGCATTCCATCGCTGTCGCCAGCAGCAATCCCAGACTCGCTGCCAGCCACGCCCGGCCGCGCCCCGCGCCGGCGATCGCCCACACCAGCACGCCAATGGGCAAATACATCGCCACATGGGTGGCAAGGCTCGCGATCGCCTGGGCCTTGCTGATGTTATAATAGGTCCAGAGTGGCCAGATCCGGTTGGGATTTATCGGGTCCGCCAGCGCGGTAGCCAAGGATTTCCACACGGTGCTCGCCAGACCATTGGTCACCAGCAGCAGCGCCAGATAGGGCAGGACCATGAACCACGCGCCGCGGACGAGCCAAGGGCGGGCCAATGAAATATCGCGGTCCGCGAGCCAGCGCATCACCCAGGCGCCGGCAACGAAGCCGATCACATGGATCGGGATGGAAATCAGCGCCGGCTGGCTGCTGATGACGAACAGCGACGGAACCAGCAGGGCGGTCATAGCCACCAATCCGGTCAACGCGATGAGCTGATAGGATCGCCCCGGCCGCAGCACTTCGAGCAGCATGCCCATCGGCACCACAAGCCCGATGGCGCCGAGCACCAATACTCCGCGCACCCCGACCGAACGAGCGTCGCCCGGAATGCTCAGCAAAAATCGTGGCAACGCCGCCAGACGCTCGTTGAAATCCTGCGCTGAGACGATGATATCGAACGGCACCAAGGTAAACACACCGGCGGCCAGGCTCGCGAAGCTCAGCGTCACCACCAGCCCGGACCGCCCGCCGAAATGCATATGATGCACCGCGCGGCCGACAAACTGATGCCCCAGTGCATAGGCCAGCACCCCGATTGCGGCGCCGATCGCCTGGGCGGTGATATAGTTGACCGTCACGGTGCGCGGAAACCAAAGCTGGATGAACTTCACCGCCAGCACATAAGCCAGCGCCAGAAGCAACGCCGCCAGCGCCGCCGGCACCCGCCACCCAAATCGCTGCCGCGGCCACAGCCACGCAGTCAGCATCCACCCAAGCGGGACAATCATCAGCAGATTGGCCGTCCAGTCGGCACGCTGATCCGAGCCATGATCGATATAGCGGACCAGCAAAAACCGCCGCCACCCTTCCGCCAGATCGAAATGCGCCGGGCGGAAGCCGTACACACTCACCACGGTGCTGACATAAAGCACCCCCAGCGCGTAAAGCACAGCCCAGACGAGCCAGCGCCAGCGCGATCGTTTGGAAACGGGTGTCATAGGGACCGTTGTGCCGTATTCGTCGGGTTGTGTCAGGTCTCCCGCAGGCGGGAAAAATTCGGCTGCCCGGTTGCAGCCGTCAGCCCGCCATCGACCACCAGGCAATGGCCGGTGATGTAGGATGCATCGTCGGACGCCAGAAACGCTACCGCTGCCGCCATTTCATCGGGGCGTCCCGCGCGGCCCATCGGCAGGCGATCGGCATAGGCATCGCGAATGGCGGGGGTTTCGCGCAGCCAGGTGGTCGCAGGCGTTGCGGTCAGGCCCGGACAGATCGCGTTGACCCGAACGCCATCGCGGGCGTGATCGATCGCGAGGTTGCGGGTCAAGTTCACCACCGCCCCTTTGGCGGCATTGTACGCAGCAAACCCATAATCGCCGTAAAGCCCAGAAATCGAGGCGGTATTGACCATGTTGCCACCCGATTTGATCAGATGCGGCAACCCGAAGCGGGCCGCGTAGAAAATACTATCAACGCAGGTAGCAAACACCTTGTGCCAGCGCGCCGGGTCCAGGCTCGTCACCGGCCCGAAACTGCCGATGCCGGCATTATTGGCGATCACATCAATGCCGCCGAAACGCCCAACAGTCGCCGCGATCATCGCCTTCATCGCCTCGATACTGGCGGCATCGGTCTGGCTGGTCAGCAATCGGTCCGGCGCCAGGTCAGCAGTTGCCGCCTTAAGCTTGGCCAGATCAAGGTCGGACAGGCTTAGATTGGCACCCTCGGCGGCAAAGCGGCGGGCGATGGCAAGCCCGATGCCGGACCCGGCGGCGGTGACGATGATGGTCTTGTTGGCGAAGCGCATGGCTTTCTCCCGGTTTGCATTATCCTGGCCGTCCTGACAGTCGCGGCGCAAGAGGTGCTGTGGCATAGAACGCCGATGCTCCGCCTCACCGAAATCAAACTCCCGCTCGATCATCCTCCCGAGGCGCTCGCAGCCGCGATCGCGGCGCGACTGGGCGAGGCGCCGATCGCCTTCCAGGTCTTCCGCCGCGCCCCCGATGCGCGGTTCCGCAACGCGGTCCGGCTGACCTACACCGTCGATGTCACCGTCGCCGACGAAACTTGCCACCCAACGCTGCGCCAAACCCCCGACACCACTTATCGCCCGGTCACCCGCGCCCAAGGCAGTGCCGCGCGCCCGGTGGTGATCGGCGCCGGGCCGTGCGGGTTGTTTGCAGCCTTGGTGCTCGCCGAAATGGGCTTCCGCCCAATCGTCCTGGAACGTGGCAAGGTCGTGCGCGAGCGGACCAAAGATACCTGGGCCCTGTGGCGGCGCGGCGTGCTTAATCCGGAATCGAACGTCCAGTTCGGCGAGGGCGGCGCCGGTACCTTTTCGGACGGCAAGATGCACAGCCAGATTTCCGACCGTCTGCATCATGGCCGCAAAGTGCTCACCGAATTCGTCCGGGCAGGGGCGCCAGAGGAAATCCTTTGGGTCAGCAAGCCCCATGTCGGCACTTTCCGGCTGGTCGGCATGGTCGAAAGCATGCGCGCCAGGATTGAGGCGTTGGGCGGCGAATATCGCTTCGAAAGCAAGGTTTGCGGCATCGACCTGGCTGATGACCGTTCGGTGCGCGGGGTGCGGCTCGACGATGGCACCACTATCGCGGCACGCCAGGTGGTGCTCGCGGTCGGGCACTCGGCGCGCGACACCTTTGCGATGCTGCACGAAGCCGGGGTTGCGATGCAGGCCAAAGCCTTCTCGCTCGGCGTGCGCATCGAGCATCCGCAGTCGCTGATCGACCGAGCCCGCTGGGGCCGGTTTGCCGGCAACCCGATCCTGGGGGCGGCCGACTACAAACTCACCCATCACGCCAGCAACGGGCGGTCAGTTTACAGCTTCTGCATGTGTCCGGGCGGCACCGTGGTTGCGGCCGCGTCCGAACCCGGCCGGGTTGTGACCAACGGGATGAGCCAGTATTCGCGCAACGAGGGCAATGCGAACGCCGGCATCGTGGTCGGCATCACACCCGATGACTACCCTGGCGGGCCATTGGCCGGCATTGACTTCCAACGCCATTGGGAGGGCCGCGCCTTTGTCGCCGGCGGCTTGGATTATAGCGCGCCGGCGCAGCGGCTGGAGGATTTTCTCGCCGGCCGGGCTTCGACCACGCTTGGCCCGGTCGCCCCCTCGTATCGCCCCGGTGTCACGCCAGCCAACCTCGCCGACTGTCTGCCGGATTTTGCGGTGGTCGCGATGCGCGAGGCATTTGTCGCCTTTGACCGCGATATCCCCGGCTTCGCCATGGGCGACGCGCTGCTGACCGGGGTTGAAACCCGCACCTCCGCGCCGTTGCGTATTGACCGCGGCGAGGACGGCCAAAGCCCCAACACCCCAGGCCTGTTTCCCGCCGGCGAGGGGGCTGGCTACGCCGGCGGGATTCTGTCAGCCGGGGTCGACGGCATCCGTATCGCCGAGGCGGTGGGGTGTGCGATCAATGGCCAAGCGCTGCCGTCCGACCGCCGGATCAGGGGCGGCGGCGGTTCTGGTATATACGGCTAATCTCGCAGGATAAGGACAAAGACGACGATGCGCACGCTTGAACGAGTGCTGTTGGCCAGCCGGTGGTTGCTTGCGCCGTTTTTTCTAGGTCTGCTGATCGGATTGGTGGCGCTGCTGGTCAAGGCCGGACAGCACACGTTCCATCTTGCTGAGACCATGCTGTCAGCGACCGAATCTGAGATGATCCTCGGTGTGCTCGGGTTGGTGGACCTGACGCTCGCGGCCAGCCTGGTGCTGATTATTATCTTCTCCGGCTACGAGAATTTCATCAGCACCATCCGCGCCGGCGAAAGTAGCACTTGGCCAATCTGGCTGACCAAAATCGATTTCGTCGGAATGAAGTTGAAATTGATGGCGTCAATTGTGTCAATTTCCGCGATCGAGTTGCTGCGGGTGTTCATGTCGATTGGAACCACCTCGGACCGCGAATTGATGTTCAGCATCGCCATACACGTCACCTTCGTGGCCTCGGGGGTGCTGCTTGCACTGACCGACCGAATGTCCGGTGGGGGGCATGGGGAGGCGGGCAAGGAGTGAACCATGCGGTAGTTATGAGCATGGGTTGCTCATTGACGACAAACTTGATCAACCGTCCGACATGTCCTGCCATCGGGGTATCAGGCAAAGCAAACGGCGCCCAAACCTCAACCCATCGTCTGCACCTTGTCCGGCGTAATCTCGAAAGTCATCCGCGTTTCCGCCGCGTTGCGATACGGATAGGCGTCCAGCCCGAGATACTTCTTCGCCAGCGCGTCAATATGTGCGTCCGCGCCAATTTCCGTCACTTTGGTCACCGTACCGCGAATTTGGACATAGCGATAATCATTCGCCACATCGACAATCGACAGCGCGACCTTAGCGCCTTCGGGCATGTTATTGCTTTTCACTCGACCTTCAGCGGAATTCACCCGCACCAAGCCATTGGAGTAATCAAACCAGATCGGTGTCACCTGGGGTGATCCGTCTTTCATCGTGGTCGCCAAATGGGCAAGCGCCTTGGATGCCATGATGTCGAGGAAGGCGGCAGGGATTGCGGTCATGATAGGGTCTCCGATTGATAGACCCGATGTGGGGGCGGGGTGGCTTCATTAAAACCCGTAAAGTTGCGCCGGGTTATCCACCAAAATTGCGCGCAGCATCGCGGCATCCGGCAAAGCTTGGCGCAGCACGGCGAGCAAATCGAGATTATCATGCGGCATATAGACCACTGGCTGCGGCGCGCCGGCCACATGCGGTCCGATATGCGGCCAGTCCGTGCCCCACACGCACTGCGCCGAATTTGCTGCGGCCAGTGCCTGGATCACCGGAATGGCGTCGTCAAACCCCGCGCTTTGCCGCGACACCCGATTGGCGCCCGACAGCTTCACCCAAACATGGCCATCGGCCAGCAGCTTCAACAGTGCATCGAAACCAGGGCGCGAGGCAGCAAGCTTGCCATCGGTCGCCCCCATATGATCGACCACCACCGGCACCCCAAGGCTTGGGATCACGCCTGCGAGATCGGTGAACAACTCCGGCCGCGCGTAAAT
>JACMOQ010000111.1 GCA_014377905.1 Acetobacteraceae bacterium
ATGGCGCTCGGCCGAATGCCGATGGCGGGCATGGACGATGCGGAAATCATCGGACGAAAACTCGATCTCGGCAGCTACGCCGCCCTGATGGGCGACACACGCCTGCCACCGCTGATCGCCGATCTGCTCACCGGCATGCTCGCCGAGGACCCTGAGCATCGGCCCCATCCGGCGGCCCTGATCGACCCGAACAGTGCCCGCGGGCGCCGGATCGCCGCCCGCCCGGCCCGCCGGGCACAACGCCCGATCGATACCGGCGCTGCCCAGGCCTGGACTTTGCGCGGCCTCGCCGACATCCTGGGCCGCGACCCGGAGCAGGCGGCGCGGCTGCTGCGGGGTGGGCTGATCGATACCTGGATGCGGCGTAATCTTGGCGATCCTGGCTTGGCCGCGCGCCTGGATGAGGTTACCCGCACGCATGTCAGGCGTGAAACCTCCAACGATGGTGCCGTAGACAGCCTCCTGGTGGCGCGCGCGATTGCGTTGATCGATCCGCTCGCCCCGCTCTGGTGGTTCGGCCAACCACTCTGGCCCGACGGCCTTGGGCCGGCTTTGGCCGAGGCTGATCGACTGGGCGGAAATCAGGACCGGGTGCAGGCGCTGCGCACCCTGATTGAAAGCGAAGGCATTGCCGCTTGGGCCGCCCTGCGCCCCGACCGGGCCGAGACCGGCGCTGCAAAATTCGGCGGGGGCAATCCGCGCGGGATCCTGCGCCAAAGGGGCTGGGGTGGCGGCATAACCGCTTTGCGTTACAGCCTTAACCCGCTGCTGCCATGTGCCAGTCCGGTGCTGGCAGGGCAGACCGTCGTGCGCGTCGCTGACCTGCTTCAGGCACTGGAAAGCGCCGCCGGGCGGCCCGAACCCCGCCGACTTGCCCCGTTTGATGCGGAACTCGCCGGTTTTCTTGTCGGCCGCGGTGAACTCACGCTGCTTCCCGACCTCACCGCCCTGGCCCAGGAAGCCGACCCCGCCCGGATCGGCGCGCTTCAGCTTCGTATCCTCGCCGGATTGCAAACCCATTTGGGCGCCCCGCCTTTGCCGCAGTTGGCCGCCTGGCTCGCCGAGGCTGCCACCCCCGCGATCGGGGTATGGCGCAGCCGAACAAGGCGGTTACGGGCCGAAGCCGCGTTCCAGGAATTGCGCCAGACCGGAAATTTATTGGCCATGCTGCGTCTGGTGGACGACCCGGGCTCACGCGCTGTTGACGCACATGAGGCTCAAACCGCGATCCTGCACATCGCCGCGATCGACCGGGAATTATCGGCGCTCGACCTTGGGGGACCGAGCCGCGCCCGCTTCGCGCGGCAGGCCGGGTACGAATTCACCACAGCCATCGCACTGACCGCCCTGACCGCGAGCATCGTCGTGGCGGCAATCGGTTGATGGCTGCCGCACCCGAAGCCGCCAAGCCCCGTTCCCCCATGATCTGGGTCCAGGGGTTGCTTTGCGGCGGTTTGGTTGCGTGGATGCCGGCGATCGCCACGCTTACAGCGATCCTGCTTGCCCCCGGCCTGATTGCCTATTTTGTCGATCGCAGCCCGACCCGCGCCGTCGGGCGATCGGTCCTGCTGTTCGGCGCGGTGCTCGCCCCGCAAAGTCTGCTCACGCTATGGCATGCCGGCAACAGCATGGCCGCAAGCCTGGGCATGGCCGCCGATATGCGCCGGGTCTCCGCGATTTGGTCGCTGCAGGCCGGCGGCTGGCTGCTCGCGGAGCTTACACCAGTGTTGGTGCGGCTGGTGCTGGATGGCAAAGCCTTTGCGCGACGCACCCAATTGCAACGCCGCCGTGCCCAGCTCGAAGAAGAATGGACATTGCCGCCGCGCGGGGACGGCGCCGATCAGCCAATGGCGCCACCCTAAAGCGTGATCGGTTTAGGTTGAATCGGTATAAAGTCCTGTTTTCAGGATCATCTTTATCTGATCGAAATGGCAAGCCGATCGGATGAGGCTCTAGGCTCGGTCTACCCCGTCACCGCCGGCTTGGCGTAGCTGTCGCGTAAACCAACGGTCCGGTTGAACACCGGCGCGCGGGCGCTGCCATCCGGATCGGCGGTGAAATAGCCCTGGCGCTCGAACTGGACCACCGCACCTACCGGGGCTGTGTCCAAAGCGGTTTCGAGCTTGCAGCCACGCAGAACTTCTACCGATGCCGGGTTCAGGTCGTCCATCACATCGCGGTCCGCTCCCGGATCGGGGCGGGCAAACAAGGTGTTGTACAGACGGATTTCGGCATCCATCGCATCTGCCGCCGCCACCCAGTGCAAGGTTGCCTGAACCTTGCGTCCATCGGGGGCATTGCCGCCTTTTGTTGCGGGATCGTAGGTGCAACGCAACGCAATGACGACACCGTCGGCATCTTTCACAATTTCGCGGCAGGTGATGAAATACCCGTAGCGCAGACGCACTTCCTTGCCCGGCGATAGTCGGTAGAACTTCTTCGGCGGCACTTCCATGAAATCGTCACGTTCGACCCAGATTTCCCGGCCGAAGGTGATTTGGCGAGTTCCCATATCCGGGGCATCCGGGTGATTGACCGCTTCGAGCGTCTCGGTTTCGCCCTCGGGATAATTCTCGATGACCACCTTCAACGGCCGCAGCACCGCCATTCGCCGCGGCGCGGTTGGGTTCAGCGTCTCGCGGATCGAAAAATCCAGCAGCGCCAAATCAACCACGCTGTTGGCGCGGGCAACGCCGATCCGGCTGATGAAATTGCGCACCGCCACCGCCGGCACACCGCGGCGGCGCAACCCGGCAAGCGTCGGCATGCGCGGATCGTCCCAGCCCGCCACCACGCCTTCACGCACCATCCGGTTGAGGATGCGCTTGGACATCACCGTGTAGCCGATATTGAGCCGGGCGAATTCATACTGGCGCGGCCGCGACGGCACCGGCAGATGGTCGAGCAGCCAGTCATAAAGCGGCTTGTGATCCTCGAATTCCAGGGTGCAGATCGAATGGGTAATGCCCTCGATCGCGTCGGACTGGCCGTGCGCGTAGTCATAGGTCGGGTAAATGCACCACGCATCGCCGGTGCGCGGGTGATGGGCGTGCATGATCCTGTACAGCACCGGGTCGCGCAGGTTCATGTTGCCGGATGCCATGTCGATCTTGGCGCGCAGCACGCAGGCGCCGTTGGGAAATTTGCCAGCGCGCATGTCGGCAAACAGCGCCAGATTCTGATCCACGGATCGGTTACGGCTTGGCGAGATCGTCCCAGCCTCGGTCAAGCTGCCACGCATCCCGCGCATTTCCTCGGCCGGGGTGTCATCGACATAGGCATCGCCATTGCGGATCAAGTGAACCGCCCAGTCGTAAAGCTGCTCGAAATAATCCGAGGCGAAATGGAGGTGCACGCCCCAGTCAAACCCGAGCCAGCGCACATCGGCCTGGATGGCGTCGATATATTCCTGTTCTTCCTTGGTCGGGTTGGTGTCATCGAAGCGCAGATGGGTGCGGCCGGCGAATTCCTGGCCGACGCCGAAATTCAGGCAAATCGATTTCGCGTGGCCGATATGGAGGTAGCCATTGGGCTCCGGCGGGAACCGGGTAACAACTGTCTCGGTGCGGCCGGACTCAAGGTCGGACTGGATGATGTCGCGAATGAAGTCGCGGCCCGGTTCGGTAGATGTGTCAGCCGGCATGAAAATCGTCCCGTTCGTCGCGTGAAGCGGTGTTATGTGGATGCAGGCGGGGTGGGTCAACGCGGAAGCCAGCAGGCACCTCTTCTTTTGGAAAAAAAGACGCAAAAAACTGCCGACTTGATCGCGCATCAGCAATTGACAGAAAGTTTTTTTGGTTCTTTTTGGTCACAAAAAGAACAGCTTGCCTGACCTAAAAGGAAATCATCCCCGATGACCGTCAACACCAAACGCGTGTTTTTCGTCCACTACGTCGCCGACCAGAGCTTCAACGACGTGCTGGCGACAAGGCCGGACGTGGTGCTGGAAAAAATCGCCAATGACAGCCCGACCGCGCACGCCGATGCAATCCTGGCCGCCGCCCACGCCTATCAGATCGGCTCGGCACGCGATGAGATTAATAGCATTTACTATATTTCCGATGAGCTGCTCGCCAGGGCGCCCAACCTGCTGATGGTGTCAACCAACGGCGCCGGCTACGACACGGTCGATCTCGAAGCCTGCAATCGCGCCGGGGTGCTCGCGGTCAACCAGGCGGGCGGCAACAAGGAAGCGGTCGCCGAACACGCGCTCGGCATGATGCTCATTCTCGCCAAGCGCATTGTTGAGGTTGATCGCGCGATGCGGCGCACTGCCGGGGTGGATCGCAACGCCTTCATGGGGCGCGATTTGCTCGGCAAGACGGTGGGGATTGTCGGCCTCGGCAATGTCGGCACCCGCCTCGCCGAACTCTGCCGGGGGCTATTCAAAATGCGGGTGCTGGCGTGCGATCCGCTGCTCGACTCGGCCACCATCGCGGCGCGCGGGGCGGAGAAAGTCGATCTCGATACGCTGTTGGCCACCGCCGATTACGTCTCGATCAATTGCCCGCGCATTCCGACCACCAAGGGCATGATCGGCGCGCGGGAATTCGGGCTGATGCGGCCGGATGCGCATTTCGTCACCACCGCGCGTGGCGGCATCCATGATGAACAGGCACTCGCACAGGCCCTCGCCGAAAAGCGGCTGGCCGGGGCGGGGCTTGATGTTTGGGACCCCGAACCCCCGGCGCTCGACCATCCGTTGCTCGCCTTCGACAATGTCGTTGTCAGCCCGCATACCGCCGGGGTGACGCGCGAAGCCCGCCAGAACATCGGCAAGATCGGCGCCGAACAGTTGCTCGATATGCTCGATGGCAAGCCGCCGAACCGGGTGCTGAACCCCGAAGTCTGGCCGGCGTACGCGGCGCGGTTTGAGCGGATTTTCGGCGTTATACCAACCCCTCCCGCCCCAGCCTGATCGTGCGCGCCCGCCGCGGCCCGCGCGCGACATTCATCCCGCCCTCGATGCTGGCGAGCAGTGCGTCCACCCGCGGCAGGTCTTCCCGCTTCAGGGTGCGCACCCGGCGCACTATTTCCAGCGCAAGTTGCCGCATTCCGGTGGTAATCGCCTGGGCGCGCGGGGACGCCTCCGCCCCTGCTTCGGAAGCTGTCACAATCGCTGCAACCGCGGCTGCGGCGACCGCGACCAGGCCATAC
>JACMOQ010000112.1 GCA_014377905.1 Acetobacteraceae bacterium
GGCGACCAGAGTCGCCACAGCAAGCGCGCCATCCCTGCACGATCCGCGATCAAACCTTCCCGCCCGCGCTCGGTTTGGAGATACCATTGATACCATAGCCGGGCCTCGTCCTCGACCGGCAAAGGTGTTCGGGCAGACGCGATGTGCTGGATATTATAGCCGCCGATGGTGACCAGCCCACGCACCCGATCGGCCCACAAAGCCGCGACCACACAGGCCGCGCGCCCGCCCCAATCATATCCCGCCAGAACCGCTTGATCGATGGATAACGCATTCAGAAAGTCGCGCAAATCAGCACCAAGCGCGGCCTGTTCGCCCGATCTTAGCGTAGCCGGGTCAACGAACCGAGTTGCACCATATCCGCGCAACCACGGCACCAGCACCCGAAAACCATCAGTCGCCAAGCTTGGTGCCACAAGCGCATACGCGCCGACGTCATCGGGAAATCCGTGGAGCAGCACAACCGCAGGGCCGCTATCCGGACCATAGGCGCGATAGGCAATATCGAGGGCGCCCGCCCGCACCAGCCGTGTTTCAGTTTGCGGCAAGGGCCTGCTTCTTCAGCGCGTCGATAAGCGCCTGAACGTCATTATTATTGCGCGCCAAAAATGCCCCGTAATCGCTACGCTGGGTCAGACGCAGGCTCGTTCCTTCGGCAATCACGTCGACCACTTTCGGTTTGCCAGCGGCGATCGCCACCAGCCAATCCACCTTGTTGGGCGCATTGCCAGGTCGGTTCACGATGCTGCCTACCGCAATTTCCTCGGCGCGGGCTTGGGCCTTGCCCATCGCAAACGACACGCCCTGATATTCGCCGACTTTGCTGGTGATATTGGAAACCATCACGTTGCGGAAAATCTCGGTGTATTCTTTCTGTTGCTGCGGTGTGGCAGTGCGCCAGAACCGCCCCAGGCAGAAGCGCGCGACGCCATCGACATCCACCGCTTCAAAGACAATTTGGCGCATCGCCGCCTTCTGGGCATCTACCGGCTTTCCGTCATTGACCACTGCTGAAAGGTCTTTCAACAGTTTGCCGATGAATTTTTCCGCCTGATCCGCGTCATCAGCCCGCGCTGCGAACGGCACCAGCGTGGCGAAAGCCATCGCAAAACCCATCAAGCGCCGGCGTCCAAACATCAGCATTCCCTGTCCTGTCATTTCGAACCACCCCAAGCTGCCGGCGATGTGAGAGTTTCGGGCTTTTTAGCCTCGTCGATCTGCGACTGCCGATGTTGCCGCCACAAGCTGCGAATAGTGGCATAAGGATCGAGCGCCTGAGCGTTGATCTTGTCCAGATCGTCAATCACACCGGCACGGGCGTCGATCACGCCCAACGCGGTTTTAGAATAGCTGAAAACATTATTCTCCAGCCCTTTCGGCAAATAGCCCGTCGGGGCCGCCATCATGTCGCCGGCCATCCCGATCCCATCACGCGGGTTGGACGGTCCAAAAATCGGCAACATCAGGAAAGGCCCATCTGGCGCGCCCCACACCGCAAAAGTCATACCCAGATCCGCATCATGCGCCGGCCAGCCCCAACCTGTCGCCACGTCGAAAAATCCGCCGACGCCGATGGTGGTGTTCAGCACCAGGCGCATCAGCGTGTCACCCGCCCGTTTCGGCTTGCCTTGCAGCACGTCATTCATCAAAACAACCGGGTTGCCGAGATTATCCAGCAAATTATGAATATGTGATCGCACTCCCGGGGCGAGCACATAATTATAGCCTACCGCTACCGGACGCAGGATCGCCCGGTCCAACCCGTCATTGATCGAATAGACCACCCGGTTCCCCGGCTCCAACGGATCGTTGGTCTGTTTATACTCCGCGACCGCATCAGGATCATTCGCCGGCGGCGGCGTGGCACAACCGACAAGACCCAACCCGGCCACCAAAGCTGCGGTTGCAAAGCACGCGTGAAATCGAGGATGCATAGAAAGCCTCTGACATAAACCCTAATACGGGATATTAAGCGCATAAGCGTGTGACGAAAACGTGCTGAACTGACCACGTTTGCGCCACAATTTCCAGTGGCGTCGCGATTGAAAAAAATTCATCTGATCGGCGAACAACCCCCGAGACTTGCACGAGCCGACAGAATCGCCGATATCGCGGGCATGAACGCATCCTCCCCAACCCTTGCCCGCTGGCTCTCCGGACCGCGTTTCGATCGCCTACCCGACCGGGCCGACGATCAGGCGCCGCCGAAATTGTCGTTCGAATTCTTTCCCCCACGCACGGACGCGCTGGAAACCCAGCTTTGGGCCTGCATCCGTAAGCTTGAGCCACTGGCCCCACGCTTCGTATCGGTCACCTATGGCGCCGGGGGCACCACCCAGGCGCGCACCCATGCAACTGTTGCCCGGATGGTCACCGAGACAACCCTCACGCCCGCCGCGCACCTGACCTGCGTCGGCGCATCGCGCGGTGAAATCGACGACATTGCCCGCGCATATTGGGATGCCGGCGTTCGCCATATCGTGGCCCTTCGCGGCGATGTCCCCGGCGGCGGTGACTACGTTCCCCACCCGCAAGGCTATGCTTACGCGTCGGACCTCGTCGCCGGACTGAGCAAAGTCGCCCCGTTCGAAATCTCGGTCGCCGCCTACCCGGAAATCCACCCGACCGCGGCAAACCCGCTCGCCGACCTCGAAGTGCTCAAACGCAAACTCGACGCCGGCGCCACCCGCGCCATTACTAACTACTTCTTCGATAACGCAACCTTCCTCCGCTTCCTCGACCTTGCACTCGCCGCCGGCATCAGCGCCCCCATCGTTCCCGGTATCATGCCTGTTTCCAACTACTCCCAAATCGTTAAATTTTCCGCCGTGTCCGGCGTCCGAGTGCCCACCTGGCTCGGCGCCTACTTCGAAGGCGTTGAAGACGATGTTGAAATCCGCCGCATGATTGCAGCCGTCGTTGCCGCCGAACAAGTCCGCCAACTGCAAGCCAACGGCATCGACGAATTTCACTTTTACACCCTTAACCGCCCCGATCTCACGAACGCCATCGCCCATATTCTGGGCGTCAGGCCTCGGGCGGCAAGCGCTGGGTAGGCCGCCCGTTCACCCGTTCAAATGACACGCACTGCGGTGGCCCGGCGCGATCTCCCGCAACACGGGTGCGACCTCCTTGCAAACCGCCATCGCAGCAGGGCAGCGCGGATGGAAATGGCAGCCGGAAGGTGGATTTAGCGGGCTGGGCAATTCCCCGGTGATCGCGGTGAAATGCCGCTTCCGCGCATCAATGCGCGGCACTTCGGACAGCAGCGCCTGGGTGTAGGGATGGTTGGCACGGGCGAAGATTTCCTCGGTCGCGGCTTCTTCGACAATTCGCCCAAGATACATGATCGCCACACGGTCCGATAAATGTTCGACCACGCCGAGGTCGTGGCTGATGAACAAGTAGGTCAGGTTCAATTCCGCCCGTAAATCCATAAACAGGTTCAGGATTTGTGCCTGGATCGAAACATCCAGTGCCGCCACCGCTTCATCGCACACCAGGAATTCAGGCTGCACCGCCAGTGCCCGCGCAATGCCGATGCGTTGGCGTTGTCCGCCAGAAAACTGGTGCGGGTAGCGGCGCTTATCGGCCGGGTCCAACCCGGCGCGGCGCAATTGTGCGTCCACATAGGCATCGAAACCGGCGGCGCCAATCATGCCGTGAACCGATGGCGCTTCCCCAACGATTTGTTCCACCCGCAAACGGGGATTGAGGCTGGAATAGGGGTCCTGAAAAATCATCTGCACTTGCAGCATGGCAGCTTTTGCAGCTGCGGGCTTCAAGGTTGCAACATCCTGGCCTTTCCACAGCACCTGGCCTTCGGTTGGCGGCATGATCCCCGCAACCATGCGGCCAAGGGTGGATTTGCCGCAGCCCGATTCCCCTACCAGCCCGAGCACTTCGCCTGACCGGATGGTAAGATCCACGCACTCCACCGCGCGCACCACGGTTGAAGGCGTGTCACCGCCCATCGCCCGCTTGGCGCGTTGGGCCATGAGGGCGGCGAAATCCATATGCTTGCCGAAGCGCTTGGAAATTCCGCGCAGTTCGATTGCCGCCCCGGTCATGCCGCCAACTCCAGTTGCGGGTGAAAGCAACGCAACGTCCGTTCTGGTGCCGGATGGGTGATCGGCGGCGAAACTTTGCACTCCTCGCTTGCCCGTTCGCAGCGCTGGCGGAACGCGCAGCCGGGCGGAAGGCCGAGCATGCTCGGCGTCATTCCCGGAATTTGCCGAAGTTTGCTGCCGCGCTTGTTGCGGCTCGGCACGCTGCCGATCAATCCGTGGGTGTAGGGATGTAATGGCCGATCGAGCACGGATTCCACTGAACCGGACTCCACAATCCGCCCGGCGTACATCACCGCTATATCATCGGCCAATCCCGCCACCACCGACAAATCATGGGTGATCCAGATTAGCGCGGTGCCAAAATTAGCAGCCAATTTTTGCACTTCCGACAAAATCTGCGCCTGGATGGTAACATCCAACGCCGTCGTCGGTTCATCGGCCACGATCAAATCCGGTTGATGCAGCAACGCAATGGCAATCGCCCCCCGCTGGCGCATGCCGCCACTGAATTGGTGCGGATAGGACGACAGACGTTCATCCGGGCTGGGGATGCCCACCAATCCCAGCGCATCGCGCGACCGTGTGCGCGCCTCGGCGTGGCTAACATCAGCATGGGCGCGCACGGTTTCGATCATTTGCGTATCGATCCGCAGCACCGGATTGAGCGTCATCATCGGGTCCTGGAACACCATCGCGATGCGATTGCCGCGCAGCCCGCGCAATTCCGGCTCCGCCATCCCCACCAGTTCGCGCCCAAGGAACTTGATTGACCCGCCCACAATCCCGCCAGGCGGATCCACCAGCCCAAGAATGGAAAACCCGGTTACCGACTTGCCAGAACCAGATTCCCCCACCAGCCCGAGGATTTTCCCACGCCGGACTTCGAATGACACGCCATCCACCGCGCGCACCACCCCGTTGCGCATCTGGAAATGGGTCTGCAAATTGGTAACCACCAGGGTTGCGTCAGTCATCGTTGCAGCCTCGGGTTCAGCACGTCGCGCAACTGATCGGCGACCAGATTGAGGCAGACAATCGTCACCAGCAGCGCCAGCCCCGGATAGAAGCTGATCCAGTATTTGCCGGAGAGCATGTACTGGTAGCCATTGGCGATCAGTAACCCCAATGAAGGTTCAGTGATCGGCACACCCAAACCAAGGAAGCTCAACGTCGCTTCCAGCAGAATTGCAGACGCCACCTGGATCGCCCCGATCACAATCAGTGGTGGCATGCAGTTTGGCAAAATGTGGCGGAACAGCACCCGCCATTGCGGCAGCGCCAAACATTCCGCAGCCTCAACGTATTCGCGCCGCCGTTCAACCAAGGCTGCCGCGCGCGCGGTGCGGGCGTAGCGCGCCCATTCAACGATCACCAGCGCCAGCATTACGTTCATCACGCCCTTGCCAAGAAACGCCAGAATCATCAGCGCCACCAGGATGGCAGGAAACGACAATTGCAAGTCTACCAGCCGCATGATCGCGGTTTCCACCCAGCCGCCCGCGTAAGCCGCGATTAACCCGAGGGCTGACCCGATCACCCCCGCCGTCGCCGCCGAGCCGAACCCTACGCCCAACGAAATCCGCAACCCGTACAAAATCCCGCTGAACATGTCGCGGCCCTGATCATCAGTGCCCAACCAGTAGGTCCAACCGGCGGGGCTTTTGGCGCCCGGCGGCAGTCGCCCATCCATGATGTCCAGCTGGGCAAGATCGTAAGGATTTTGCGGCGCGATAAGATTGGCAAACAGCGCCAGAAACACGATGATCACCACCCCAATCAGGGCGACAACCGCGATCTTGTTGCTGGCATAATCTGCCGCAAAGCGCCGGAACGGGGTGATTTCGCGTTGCACGGTGGCGCTCATTCTGCCCCGCCAATCCGCACCCGCGGGTCAAGCACCGTGTACAGCAAATCCACAATCAAATTGATCGTCACAAACATCAGCACGATCATCATGAGGTACGCAACAATCACCGGCCGATCCAATACGTTGATGCTGTCGATAATCAACTTGCCCATGCCGGGCCAGGCGAACACGCTTTCGGTCACCACCGCGAACGCGACGGTGCTGCCGAATTGCAGGCCGAGAACTGTTACCACCGGAATCATGATGTTTTTCAGCACATGCACGAACACCACGCGCTGGGGTGAAAGCCCCTTGGCGCGGGCGAAGCGCACGTAATCCATCGGCATGTTTTCCCGCACCCCCGACCGTGTCAGCCGCAGCACCAAAGCGATGTTGCCCAGCGCAAGATTGAAGGCCGGCATAGCCATATGGGCCAAGCCGTCGCGTGTCAGAAAACTCCACGGAATGCCGAACACCGTAACCGTCGCGCCCCGCCCGGTGCTCGGCAGCCAGCCAAGCTGCACCGCGAAAATCATGATGAACATCAACCCGACCCAGAAGCTCGGCAGCGAAAATCCAAGGATCGACCCCGCCATCGCCAGCCGCCCGAACAGACTATGCGGATAAAGACCGGCCAGCAGCCCGAGCGGGATGCCGAGCACCACCGCCAGCAGCACCGCCGTCACCGCCAGTTCCAACGTCGCCGGCATGCGCTGGCTGATCAGTTGCAGCGCTGGTTCATTGAACACAAAGCTGCGGCCAAGATCGCCGCGCACCGCGCCCCACAGGAAGCGCAGATACTGCTCCCATAATGGCTTATCCAAGCCGAGAGCGGCGATTGCGCGGATGCGCTCGGCCTGATCGGCGTCGGGGGAGATCAGGATTTCGACCGGATCGCCAATCACGTTGACCCCAACAAAGACGATCACCGTCATCGCCAGCATCACAAACACGGCCTGTATCAGCCGGCGAAAAATCCAAACAGTCATGGTGCGGGGATCAAATCCATGGCCAGAGTTCGTTCATCGGCGCGGGGGGTGTGGGTAAGGCCGGCGCGCATTGCCCAGATGTTTTTCTGGATATGGATCGGGATGAGTGCCACGTCTTCCATCGCCACCCGCTCGGCATCGATCAACGCCGCCTCGCGCATTTTGTCATCGGCAACGGCCATCGCCGCCTTAATCATTCCATCAAGCTGGGGATTGGAATATCGCCCACGATTGACAGACCCCCAACCGCTCGCCGCGTCATAGGTATGAACCAGCGCGCGCAACGGGTTTGAAGCTTCGCCCGACGAAATCCCCCAGCCGAGCAGAAAGGCTGAGAATTCCTGCTTGCTGGCGCGGCTGATATAAGTGGTCCAGGTCATAGCATCGACCTTGGTTTCCACCCCGATCCGCGTCCACATCTGCCCGATCGCCTGGACGATTTTGCCGTCATTGACGTAACGATCATTCGGTCCGTGCAAGGTGATGCGGAACCCTTTCGGGTAGCCGGCTTCCGCCAGCAGCGCGCGGGCGGCAGCAATATCGAACGGGACTGGCGCCAGATCGGCGACATGGCCGGAAACGCCAGGGGCAAGAAACTGGTTCGACGGAATGGCAGCCCCTTCCATCACCCGCTCAACAATCGCGTTACGGTTGATCGCCATCGACAGCGCCTTGCGCACCCGCAGATCGTTCAGCGGATTGGTCGTCAGCGCTTCGCCATTCGGCCCGGTCACGAAGGGCGGCGCAACCTGATGGCTCCGATTGAGCCACAGGAACACCAGACGCAGTGAGTCCGTTTGCGATAGAGCCACCCGCTTGTCGGTTCCGAGGCGCGCAACATCGGATGTCGGCACGAACTCGATAAACTGCACGTCGCCCGCCAACAGCGATGCAGTGCGGGCGCCATCATTGGGGATCATCCGGACGCTGACATTGGCCCAATGCGGTTTCTTGCCCCAGAATCCATCGAAACGTTCCAGCTCGACCCGATCGCCGGGCTTGTAGGACGTCATCCGATACGGTCCTGTGCCGATCGCGTTGCGGCCGTTGTTGAAATCCTCATTCAATGGGTTTGGCCCCAGCCGGCGGGGGATCATGAAAACCAGCGTCAGATCGATCGGCAGCAGCGGGTAAAGTCCGTTAGTCTTCAACCGGATGGTATGCGGGTCAACAACTTCGGACGACACAACCGATTTTGTGTAGATCGAAAAACTGCCTGGGGAGTTAAGCACCGTCGGCACCCGCGCCAGGGTATAGACCACGTCCTCGGCGGTAAAATCATCGCCGTTGTGGAATTTCACCCCCGGCCGCAGCTTGAATTCCCAGGTATCAGGTGACACCAGCCTCCAGGATTCTGCCAGCGACGCAATCGGGCGCGATTTCGGGTCCATGTCGACCAGCGTATTATAGCTGTGGCTGTCGAGCGCGATATTGGGCGAAAACGTATGGTAATGCGGATCGGCGGAGGTGGGCGAACCGGAAAATGCCATCACCAACGATTGGGCCGACACCGGAGACGTAGCGAGCAGCCCTGCCATTAAAGGCGCAAAAACACGTCTTGCCATCGTCCATCCCCCCCAAGCTTGGGCGCAGACTACAGCAAGACGTGTTCGCTAGACTATAGCTTAAGCCGCGCGCGCTTGCGGGGTTTGCCCAGGGGCCGCCATCACCGGCACACGGGTGCGGATCAATTTCTCGATGCTTTTCAGGAAGGCGCGTTCGTCGGGCGCGCACAGGCTGATCGCCATGCCGTCCGCGCCGGCGCGCGCGGTGCGGCCGATGCGGTGGACATAGGTTTCCGGCACGTTGGGCAAATCGTAGTTGATCACGTGGCCAACGCCATCAACATCGATGCCGCGGGCGGCGATATCGGTGGCGATCAGCACCCGGGTCCGGCCAGCGCGGAAATTCGCCAGCGCCTGTTCACGCTGCGGCTGGCTTTTATTGCCGTGAATGGCCGCGGCCGGAATGCCGCTTTCATTCAAATGCTTCACCACCTTGTCGGCGCCATGCTTGGTGCGCGAAAACACCAAAGTTCGGCCCTTGGCAACATCGACCAGCAGGTCGCACAGCACGTGGCGATTGCGGGCGACGTCGGTGAAGAACACGCCCTGTTCAACCCGTTCAACCGTGGTCGCCACCGGGGCCA
>JACMOQ010000113.1 GCA_014377905.1 Acetobacteraceae bacterium
ACCCAGGCGGCGGCGCCAAAAGTCGCTGCCGCACCGTCCGCCGGGGTGGTCAGTGAAAGCCTGGCGCCACCCCCTGGGGCTGCCAGCGGCAACGGCAAGGTGGCAGCGGCCGCGCGTCCGGTCATGGCATCGAACGCCGGCTTTGCCGCGGTTGGTCAGGTTGATGGCGCAGTGCGCATCGTTTCGGTCGCGCCGACAATCCTGACAGTGGAAGCCGGCAGTTTCGGCCGGCGCGATTACGCCGATATTTTGCGCGTCCGGCTGGCGCGCTTCGGCGCCCGGCTCGTAACCGATTACAACGCCCCGCGTGATCGGGCCTGGTTCGTCCGGGTCGGTCGTTTCAGCACTGCGCCCGAAGCCGACGCGATGTTGGCGCAGCTGCTTCGTGAAGGTATCGCCGGCGCGCGGATTGTCCTAGAATAGCGGTGTAAAATTGGGTTTTGCCATGATGCTCCGAAGGTCCGTCCTGCTGACCGCGCTCACCCCGACACTTGCACTCGCTCAGGCGCCGAAAAAGCCGGTTCCAGCGCGCCCGGTTCCCGCACGTCCTCGCAAAGGCGCCGATGCAAATCCCGGCACGCCGGCGCAAACCCCGCTCGGACCGGTCGACACCGCCGCGCGGTTTGCTGTCATCATCGATTACAACACTGGCGCCACCTTGCTCGACAAGGACGCCGATGCGTCAATGGTGCCGTCATCAATGACCAAGCTGATGACTGCCTACATCGTCTATTCCATGCTCAAGGCCGGCCGCCTCAAGCTCGACCAGCAACTGCCGGTCTCCGAAAAAGCTTGGCGTATGCAGGGCAGCAAGATGTTCGTGGGACTCGGGTCCCAGGTCACGGTTGAGGATTTGATCCGCGGCATGATCGTCCAGTCCGGCAATGATGCCTGCATCGTGCTGGCCGAAGCGATCGCGGGTTCAGAAGAACAATTCGCCGAACTGATGAACGCCAAGGGACACGAACTCGGCTTGCAGCAGAGCCATTTCCGCAATTCGACCGGCTGGCCGGATTCCGAACACCGCATGAGCGCGCGCGACATCGCCATCCTTGCCCGCCGGCTGATCAGCGATTTCCCCGAATACTACAAATATGATGCGGAAAAATCGTTCAAATACAATAACATCGATCAGGCCAATCGCAACCCGCTGGTGCAGAAGAACCTCGCCGACGGCTTGAAAACCGGCCACACCGATGATGGCGGCTATGGGCTGGTCGGCAGTTCCGAACGGCGCGGGCGGCGGGTGATCCTGGTGCTAAATGGCATGACCACCATGCACCAGCGTGCCGAGGAAGGGGAAAAGCTGATCGAATGGGCGTTTCGCGAATGGGAAAATGTCACCCTGTTCAGCGCTGCCGACACAGTGGAAAAAGTCCCGGTCTGGCTTGGCACGTCGCCGAATGTTCCCCTGGTGGCTGGCCGCGACGTGGTGCTGACCATGCCGAAAGCCTGGCGCAATACTGCGAAAGTGTCGCTGTCCTACGAAACCCCGGTGCGCGCGCCGGTGCAACGTGGCAGCATCCTCGGCACGCTGACCGTCACTGGCAAGGGCGTCCCGGAAACCGAAATCCAGCTTCTGGCCGGTGCCGACGTGCCGCAATTGGGCTTTGTCAACCGCGCCATGGCGGTGCTGTCGAAACGGCTGGGCGGCTGAGTGGCGCGAACTGGCCGCTTCATCACCTTTGAAGGCGGGGAGGGCGCGGGGAAATCAACCCAAGCCCGCCGCCTCGCCGACAGTCTGGCTGCGGATTGCGTGCCAGTGTTGCTGACCCGCGAACCGGGCGGATCGCCCGGTGCGGAAATCTTGCGCCAGATGCTGCTTAACGGGTCGCATGAATTCGCCTCCGAGGCCGAAATCATCCTGCATTTCGCCTCCCGCGCCGAACATATCGCGCGCATGATCCGCCCGGCGCTCGCGGCCGGGATCACGGTAATCTGCGACCGCTATTACGACTCGACTCTGGTGTATCAAGGCCATGGCCAGGGCGGCGACCGGCACGCGATTGCGGTTTTGTCGGCGTTGATGGGGTTGGTGCCGGATCTCACCCTGGTGCTCGATGTTTCGGTTGCCACCACCCAGGCCCGGCTTCTCGCCCGCGGCCAGGCGGCAGATCGCTATGAACGGCTGGGCGTGCCGTTTTTCACCCGTATTCGCGATGGATTTCTCGCCGTCGCCGCCGACAACCCGGCACGTTGCGTGCTGGTATCGGGCGACGCCGACGCCGATACGCTCATGGCCACGTTAGGCGGCATCGTCGATCGGCGTTTCCCGCGATGAGCCTGCCCGAACCCCGCGCCAACCCGGAACTGTTTGGCCACGCGGCCGCCGAGGCGATGCTGGCGGACGCCATGCGCGCTGGCCGTCTGCATCACGCCTGGCTGATCACCGGCCCGGAAGGCATTGGCAAAGCGACGTTTGCCTTCCGCTTCGCCCGCCGTTTGCTGGCTGGGGTGCCCGCAGGTAACTCACTGGCGCTGGCGCCCGACCATCCAACCTTTCGCCGCGTCGCCGCCAGCAGCCATGCCGATCTGCTGACCGTCGAGCGCGCCTGGGACGAAAAGCGCAAACGTTTGCGGGGTGAAATTATTGTGGAGCATGTCCGCGCCGTCTCGGGGTTTCTGCATCGTACTGCGGCCGAGGGCGGCTGGCGGGTGGTGGTAATCGATGGCTGCGAAAACCTGAACCGCAACGCCTCCAATGCTTTGTTGAAAATGCTAGAAGAACCGCCGCCACGGGCAATCCTGCTGCTGGTGGCAAGTGCCACCGGATCGTTGCCGCCGACCATCGCCAGCCGCTGCCGCCGGTTGATGCTGGCGCCGCTGGATGATGCCGCGATGCAGCTTGTCGTACGACAACTATTGCCCGACATCGATGATGCGGCCCGCGCGAGACTGATCGCGATCGCCGATGGATCGCCGGGCAGGGCGGCGATGCTCGCCCAAGCCGGCGGCCTGGGGGCTGCGGATCTGGTGGATAAGGTGTTGACCGCCCCGGATCGCGGCACGGTTCTGCACGCCCACGCCATCGCCGATGCGCTCGGGCGCGACGATACCGCGTTCGCCACCTTCATGACCCTGCTGCGTGCCGCCATTGCCGCCGCAGTACGCGATGCCGCCGCCGGCCGTGCCGACCCCGATCAAACCCGTTTGCTTGGCACCCGCCCCTTGGATGCCTGGGTTGAGGTCTGGGAGACGCTTGGGCAATTGCAGGACCACACCGAGGGCGCGTATCTCGACAAGCGCCAGGCGGTTGTCACCGGGCTCGCACTGCTGAGAGCGATATGAAACCGAAATTCTTCATCACCACCCCGATCTATTACGTCAACGGCGCGCCCCATATCGGCCACGCCTACACCACCATCGCCTGCGACGTGATGGCACGCTTCAAGCGCCTTGATGGCTATGACGTGATGTTCCTGACCGGGACGGATGAACACGGCCAGAAGGTCGAGCAAGCAGCCGCCACCGCTGGCATGGACCCGCAAGCCTTTACCGATGGGACCAGCGCGCTGTTCCGCCAGCTCACTGACCGGCTGAAAATCTCCAATACCGATTTCATCCGCACCACCGAAGACCGCCATAAGCGCGCCTGCCAGGAACTTTGGAAGCGGGTCCGCGATAACGGCCAGATTTATCTTGGCGGCTATGAAGGCTGGTACGCGATCCGCGATGAGGCCTTTTATGACGAAGGCGAACTCACCACCCGCTCCGATGGCACCAAAGTGGCGCCGTCCGGCGCCGTGGTGGAATGGGTAATCGAGCCGAGTTACTTCTTCAAGCTGTCCGAATGGGGCGATAAGCTACTGGAATTTTACGAAACCCACCCCGATTTTATCGCCCCGGCGTCGCGCCGGAACGAGGTGATCAGCTTCGTGAAATCCGGCCTGCGCGATTTGTCGGTCAGCCGCACCAGCTTCACCTGGGGCGTGAAAGTGCCATGCGACGATGCCCATGTGATGTATGTCTGGTTCGATGCGTTGACCAATTATATCACCGCGGCGGGCTTTCCCGATGAAAGCGCCGCGCTGTGGGATTTCTGGCCCGCCGACCTCCATGTCGTGGGTAAGGATATCCTGCGCTTTCATGCGGTTTACTGGCCGGCCTTCCTGATGGCGGCCGGCATTGCGCCGCCCAAACGGATCTATGCCCATGGCTGGTGGACCGCCGGCGGCGAGAAAATGAGCAAATCGCTGGGCAACGTCATCGATCCGCAGGAACTCGCCGAGCAATTCGGTCTCGACTCGCTGCGCTATTTCTTGCTGCGCGAGGTGCCGTTCGGCAATGACGGCACATTCAGCCGCAAAGCATTGATTTCACGGCTGAACACTGAACTTGCGAACGATCTTGGCAATCTCGCCCAGCGGTCCTTGTCGTTGATTGCGCGCAATTGCGATGGTGAACTGCCCGATGATGAAACCGCGAGCCAAGCCGATGACGAATTGCTCGGCGCTGCCAATGCCCTGGTTGAACTAGTGCGCGCACGCATGGAGCGCCAGGCCTTTGGCGATGCTTTGGAAGACATCTGGAAGGTGATCCGGGCGGCCAACGCCTATATCGACCATCAAGCACCATGGGCGCTGAAGAAGACCGATCTGGTCAGAATGCGCTGTGTTCTGCGCGTGTTGGTCGATGTCCTTCGTGTTGTGGCGACGCTGCTGCAACCGTTCATGCCCGATAAGATGGCCGAAATGCTCGATCAACTCGGGGTGCCGCCCGACATGCGCGCCATTGCCGATCTGGATCAGCCGTTGTTGTCTGGCGTGGCGTTGCCTGCGCCCAAGGGGGTTTTCCCGCGTTTTGTCGAAGAGGCCGAGTAAACATCTGATGTTGATCGATTCCCATTGCCATCTGGATTACTTCGAAGGCGAGGACCGTGATGGCGTCATCGCACGCGCCGCGTCTGCCGGGGTCACCGAAATGCTCACCATCGGCACAAGATTGACCCAGTCCGACATCGTCCGCGCCATTGCCGACGCCCATCCAAACATCTGGTGCACCGTCGGCATTCACCCGCACAACGCCGGCGAACACCCTGTTCCCACGCCAGAAGCTATCGTGTCCGAGACCGCCTTTCCCAAGGTGATCGGCATTGGCGAGTCCGGCCTCGACTATTTCTACGACAAGGCGCCACGCGACATGCAGGCGGCGAGCTTTCGCGCCCACATCCGCGCGTGCCAGATGACTGGATTGCCGCTGGTCATCCACGCCCGCGACGCGGATGCCGACATCGCGGAAATCCTGCGCGAAGAATGGGACATGGGTGGCAAGTTCAGCTTCCTGCTGCATTGCTTCAGTTCGGGACGCGGCCTCGCCGAAGCGGCGCTGGCACTGGGCGGCTATATCAGTCTGTCCGGCATCCTGACTTTTCCCAGATCCCAGGACATCAGGGATATCGCCCGCGATGTTCCGCGCGATCGGCTGCTGGTGGAAACCGATGCACCGTACCTCGCCCCAGTGCCGTTTCGCGGCAGGCGCAATGAACCCGGCTATGTCGCCCATACCTGCGCCGTGCTCGGCCAGGTGCATGGCATGTCGGCCGCGGCGATGGCTGAGCTGACATCGGCGAACTTCCACCGCCTGTTCGCGAAGGCCGGTGGACGGTGAGCGAGCGATTTATGTTTTCGGCAAGTGCGCCGAAAACGATCGCACGCTGATGCGGGTGGTGTTGCTGGGCACCGGTGGGTCAGCCGGGGTGCCGCTGATCGGCGGCGCCGATGGGGCAGGGGATTGGGGCAGATGCGACCCGACCGAGCCACGCAATCGGCGCAGTCGCAGTGCGATCACGGTGACCGGCCCCGACGGCACATTGCTGGTCGATACCGGCCCCGACCTGCGTACCCAGCTTTTGGCCTGCAAGATCAAACAGATCGATGCAATTCTTTACACCCATGCTCATGCCGATCACATCCTCGGGCTCGATGATGTGCGCATCCTTAACCGCATCGCCGGGCGGCCACTGCCGGCTTACGCCAATGCGGCGACGTTGGCCCAGCTTACCTCCCGCTTTCCCTACGCCTTTCTACCATGGGACAAGCCGAATTTTTTCCGCCCGGTGATGGAAACCACCGAAATCACCGCCGGGCAGACGATTAACGTGCTGGGAATGCAAATTAATCTTCTCGATCAGGATCACGGTTTTAGTCGCACCCTCGGGCTGCGCATCGGCAATTTCGCCTATTGCACCGATGTTGTGCGCTTTGATCCGGCAACGTTGGAGCGGCTGCGCGGCTTGGATACCTGGGTGGTGGATTGCTTCCAGCGCCGGTCGCATCACACCCACGCGGCACTGGCTGAGGTGTTGGAATGGGTGCGGGATTTGCGCCCGCGCCGCACAATCCTGACCCATATGGGCACCGACATGGATTGGGCAAATCTGGTCAATGAGTTACCCGCCGGCGTTGAGCCAGGGGTTGATGGCATGGTGTTGGATTTCGCCGACTGATTGCGGCAAGTTGCGGGAATTCCCGCCAAGCGGGCGATCATGTCTGCAAGCCGAAGGATTTCCCGATTATGCCGATGAATATGCCGGCGTCATGCTGCACATGACGGATAGGGCCACGCTGCGGCGCGCCACACCGCACGATGCCGCAGCAATCCGCGATCTGAGCCGCGCAGCCTATGCCAAGTGGGTGCAACTGATCGGGCGCGAGCCGTGGCCAATGGTTGCCGATTACGACGCTGCGGTGCGCAATCACGTTATCGATCTGCTCGATATCGACACCGCATTGGTCGCGCTGGTGGAGATGATCCCGCGGCCCGACCATCTATTGATCGAGAATATCGCCGTCGCGCCCGCGTTTCAGGGGCTTGGCCATGGGCGGCGATTGATGGACCATGCCGAAGATTATGCTGCGGCCTGCGGCTTCGGTGAGGTAAGGCTTTATACCAACCAGCTTTTCGCGGCGAATATTGATCTCTATCGACGTCTTGGCTACCGAAGTGAGCGCGAGGAGACCATCACCGTCGGGGTGATCGTGCATATGCGCAAAACCATCTGATGCAGTCTCAACGCATCAAAAAAGTTCCATAATATACCTTCTGCGACATTAAACTGCGCGATATGTGAACATCGCGATACCAAGCGCCCAAATGGCTGGAAGGGTCAGCCATTCGGGCGCTTGGTATTAGTTTCGCCTCTTGCAATTTGCCGCCCACCGCGACATTAGTTAACAAAGATGCGGAGGCGATTTTGCAAAGCTATATTTTTACCTATCACAAGACCGGCACGGTGCTGTTCGAACGCATCCTGCAGCGCTTGGCGACGGCCACACAAAAAAGCTTTGCAATCCGCTACGGCCGATTTGATCAACCCGACCCAGCCATCGACATCACCCTTTTCGCCCACTCGCTGATCCGCTTCGATCCCTTCCGCTACGACATGCGGGCAATCCGGGTGGTGCGCGATCCACGCGATATCTGGGTATCAGGCTTTCTTTATCATCGCCGCTGCGAGGAAGGTTGGTGCGTCAACACCGATTTCAGCGAGGCTTGGCCAATTGGTTATCCACGGGTCGATTTTTCGGTCATCCACAAGCGCGAGCGCTGGAAGCGCGACTATCTCAGGTCGCTCGCTGGAAAATCCTATCAACAGAACCTGTTGGACCGTGATACTGCCTCCGGCCTCGCATTCGAACTGGCCAACTACACCGGCCAAACCCTCGACGCGATGATTGCTTGGGAGCATCAAGGCCCTGCCCTGTTGCAGCTGAAAATGGAGGATTTCGTCACCGATTTTGACGGCACCCTGCGCCGCGCCTACCGCCATCTCGGCCTGGAAGGACCAGCCTGCGAGGCGTTGATCGCCCAATGCGCCGCCGACGATGTCGCCCGGATGAGCGACACCGTCATCACCGCCAACCATCATATCCATTCGCGCAAATTGTCGAAGTGGCGCGATTTTCTGACAGCCGAACAGGTGCAAACCTTCGAGGACCGCTATGGCGGCTTGATTACCGGGCTCGGCTACCAGCGTTCTGGCGCGATTAGCGACGCCGCCGCAGCTGCGTAACGTCGCGCACCGCCCCGCGGGACGCCGAGGTGGTTAACGCCGCATAAGCCTCCAACGCCTGGGAAACCTTGCGATTGCGCTTTTTCGGCATCCAGGCTTCATCACCGCGCGCTTCCATCGCCACCCGCCGCTGCGTCAGGATTTCGTCGCTCACCGCTACGTTCAAGCTCCGATTGGGGATATCGATTTCGATGATGTCGCCATCCTCAACCAACCCGACATTGCCGCCCTCGGCCGCTTCCGGGGATAGATGCCCGAGGCATAGGCCGGACGATCCGCCGGAAAAGCGACCATCGGTCACCAATGCACAAACTTTGCCCAGGCCCTTGGATTTCAGGTAGCTCGTCGGGTAGAGCATTTCCTGCATGCCCGGCCCGCCCTTGGGGCCCTCATACACCACCAGCACCACATCACCTGGTTTCACCCGGCCGGACAGGATCGCGGAAACCGCATCGTCCTGGCTTTCGTAAATGCGCGCCGGCCCCTTGAAGGTCAGGATTGAGGCGTCAACGCCCGC
>JACMOQ010000010.1 GCA_014377905.1 Acetobacteraceae bacterium
ACCCCGCCGCCCCGCATCAGGCCTTTGTCGCGCAGGCAGCCATTATAGGCGCGCTGCTTGGCGACTTCGAGGGCGGGGCGTTCCTCGCCGCGCGCAATGTTGCCGCTGATCGCGACGATTGCCATCGCCTCCTTCACGGCAGGATTGGCATACATCACCGACCGGCATTCAGCATTGGTGAACACCGGATCCTGATCCAGCGCGCCGCATCCGGCCAGTGCCAGTGCAATTGGGGCCAGTGCAATCGGGGCCAGTGCGATCGGGGCCAGCCGGGCCAACAGCAGGAACGGTTTCATTCGCTTGCCAGCCAGTCTTCGATCAGGCGGCTCGCCACGCTGTCGCCGCGCGGCAACATGAAGCCGTGGTCACGCGGGCTATGCATTTCGGCGCGGCTGAACCAGCGTGCGTCGGTAAGTTCCTCGGGGTCGATGGTAATCTCCTCAGTCGTGGCCTCGGCGTAAAAGCCAAGCATGATAGATGCCGGGAACGGCCAGGGCTGGCTGCTGTGATAGCGCACGTTGGTAACGCGAATGCCAGATTCCTCAAACACCTCCCGCGCCACCGCTTCTTCCAGGCTTTCGCCTGGTTCCACAAAGCCGGCGAGCGTCGAATACATCGTCGATGTCGGGAAGCGGGCGGAATGGCCAAGCAGCGCGCGCCCTTTGCTGTGCACCAGCATAATGACGGCCGGATCGGTACGCGGGAAATGATCGACGCCGCAGCCGGTGCAATGCATGACATGGCCAGCCGATTTCGCTTCGCAGGCCGATCCGCAAATGCCGCAGAAGCGATGCTTGGTGCGCCAATGCATCAGCCCGCGGGCGTGGGCGAGCACGGACGCGTCATGCCCGTTGAGCAATCCCATGGTGGCGCGCAGATCGGCAAACCCGGCTTCCAGACCGTCCGGCAGCAACGGCGCGGTGTTGTCCTCGGTGCTGACATCGACGCTGAATACCGGCACGTCATCGCGCACCCCCAGGAACGCCCAATGATCGGCGCGCGCCAGGATCGCAGCGGCTTGTGGCCCAGCCAAAAACTCCGCTTCCGGCCGCCGCACATCCACCCCGCGCAACAGGCTGCGGGCACGCCAGACCGGGACAATAATGACTTCCGGGGAGGCCAGGGCCGCTGCGATCCAGGCATCATCGGTACGGCGTTCGGCCACCCGATCGAGCGGACTGCCGGTATAGGCATTGGGACGCGAGGCGATGATAAGGGTCACATCCGGTATCCTGCTAGCTGCAGCGCGAAACTGCCATGTGGGGGCGGTTGCCGCAACCGGCTTGCGAACGCGCCCACAATGCACGATATACGCAGTGGGGGGTCGGCGGCGGACGGGCGCCTCGCCAACCCGGTCAGATCCGGAAGGAAGCAGCCGCAACGAGTTTACGCTCGGGTCGTTCAGTCGGCCTCCCACCCTCTCACCCTGGGGCACACCATGTCCGGCCTGTTCCAGGACGAAACCAAACTACCGGACCCCCCCCAAGACGGCCCCGGCCTGTTCGGCGATGCCGCGCCAGTCGCGCCGCCACGGCCGGTGGCGACGGTGCAATACCGGGTGCTCGCGCGGAAATACCGCCCCGTCCGCTTTGACCAGTTGATCGGGCAGGAGGCGATGGTGCGCACCTTGCGCAACGCCTTTGCATCAGGCCGCGTTGCCCACGCCTTCATGCTGACCGGGGTGCGCGGCGTCGGCAAAACCACCACGGCCCGCATCATCGCCCGCGCGTTGAACTGCGTCGGCCCCGACGGGACGGGCGGGCCGACTGTCGATCCGTGCGGAGTGTGCGACATGTGCCGCGCCATTCTCGCCGACCGCCACCCCGATGTGGTGGAAATGGACGCCGCATCCAATAACAGCATCGAAAATATCCGCGAGATCATTGAAGGCGTGCGCTTTCGCCCGATGCAGGCACGCACGAAAGTCTTTGTGCTCGACGAGGTGCACATGCTGTCCAAGCCGGCCTTTAACGCGCTGCTCAAAACGCTCGAAGAACCACCACCGCATGTGAAGTTCATCTTCGCCACCACCGAAATTCGCAAAGTGCCGGTCACCGTTCTGTCGCGCTGCCAGCGCTTCGACCTGCGGCGCATTTCGGTGGTCGAACTCGCCGGGCTGTTTGCCAGCGTCACCACGCAGGAAGGTGTCGCGATTGCGCCGCAAGCGCTGACCCTGATTGCCCGCGCGGCCGATGGCTCAGCGCGCGACGGGTTGTCACTGCTCGATCAGGCGATCGCGCAAACCGATCCTGGCACCGAAATCGCCGCCCAGGCAGTGTCCGACATGCTCGGCCTCGCCGATCGGGAGGCGATGTATGACTTGTTCGAGGCGGTGATGGGCGGCAAACCGGCAGCAGCGCTCGCCATCACCGACCGCGCCCACGCCCATGGCGCCGATATGGGGGTGATGCTGCAGGACCTGCTGGAGCTGGTGCATCTGCTGACAAGGCTGAAATCGGTGCCCGGCCTGCGGGACGGGCTGGATTTGTCGGAAACCGAGCGGGTGCGCGGGGCGGCACTCGCCGATCAGCTGTCGATCCCCATACTTGGCCGCGCCTGGCAGATGCTGTTGAAAGGCTGTGCCGAGGTCGAAAGCGCACCGGACCGCCGGGCAGCCGCCGAAATGGTGCTGATCCGGCTGTGCCATACCGCCGATCTGCCGCCGCCGGGCGATCTGGTGCGCCGCCTGATGGAATCCGGTGCGGCGACCCAAAACGCGCCACCCCCGCAAGGCGGCGGCGGTGGCGGCACCCGTGCAGTCGCCAACGGCGGCGCGATGGCTGTCGCTTTTGCCCAATCCGGCCCGGTGCTTTCGAGCTTCCGCGACGTGGTGGCACTTGTCGCCGACCAGCGCGAGGCCACGCTGCACGGCCATCTGCGCCACTCGGTCCATCTCGTGCGCTTTACCCAGGGCGTCATCGAATTACGCCCCGAACCCGACGCCCCCCGCGATCTGGCCCCAAAGCTTGCCGCCCTGCTATCGGAGGCCACCGGCACACGCTGGACCATCGCTTTTTCCGAGCAGGCCGGCGATGCCACCCTGGCCGAACAGGCCGATGGGCTCGAAGCCGGGCGTCGCCAAACCGCCACCCGGCATCCCTTAGTACAAGCCATCCTCGCGGCCTTCCCCGGTGCCAAAATTGGCGGCGTGCACGATCCACGGCTCGACCACTATGGCCTGATGCCCGAAGCAGCCCCGGTCGATATGCCCGAATTCGCCCCCGATGACGCCGAGTATGCCGATGACCGCCCCGAAGGCCCTGAAAATCAAGACTGGGATAATTGAGCCATGAAGAACCTCGCCGCGATGATGAAGTCGGCATCACAAATGCAACAGAAAATGGCCGACATGCAGGCCGAACTTGAATCCGCCACGGTCGAGGGCCAGGCCGGCGCCGGCTTGGTGCGCATCACCCTCAGCGGCAAGGGCGAGATGAAATCGATCAAGATCGATCCGAAAATCATCGACCCGGCGGATGCGGCCATGCTGGCCGACCTGATCATGGCAGCCCATGCCGACGCCAAGCGCAAGGCCGAAGCGGTGGCGGCCGAGGCCATGCAGGAAGCCGCGGGGGGCATGCAGCTTCCCGAAGGCTTCAAGTTGCCGTTCTGATCCTTTGGGCGGCCCGGAAGTCACACGGCTGATTGCGCTATTGGCGAAACTGCCGGGCCTTGGTCCGCGCAGTGCCCGCCGGGCCGCGCTGAAACTGCTGCAAGCACCCGAAACCCGGATGCTGCCGCTGGCCGTGGCGCTGGCCGACGCCGCCCGCAGCGTGCGGTCCTGCACCGAATGCGGCAATCTCGACAGCGCCGATCCCTGCGCGATTTGCGCTGATCCACGCCGAGACCAGACGATCATTTGCGTGGTCGAAGGTGTCGGTGACTTGTGGGCACTGGAACGAGCGCATGTGCATCAGGGCCGCTACCATGTTCTTGGCGGAACCCTGTCGCCGCTTGGCGGGGTGGGGCCGGATGACCTCAATCTTACCCCGTTGCTGGCGCGGGTCAGTGCTGGCGGGATTGTCGAGGTCATTCTGGCTTTAGGGGCGACGGTGGAAGGGGCGACCACGATGCACTGGCTCGCCGACCGGCTAAAGCCGCATGCGGTCACGGTCACCCGGGTTGGCCAAGGGGTGCCGATCGGCGGCGCGCTGGATGTGCTGGATGACGGAACGCTGGCGGCGGCGTTGCGGGGGCGGCGACCCGCGGGCGCGGAAGGTTCAGCGCCGCGCCAACGCCAGAATTGCGCCCACCACGCCGAACCCCGCCGCCAGCGGTCCGAAGCCGTCAAAGCCATAGCTGCCCATCATCCAGCCGCCGAGGCTCGCGGCGAACAGCCAGCCAAAGCTCGCCGATGTCACATTCAGCCCCAGAACGGTGCCGCGGATCTGTTCGGGCACGTCGGCCAGCGCCGCGATCAGCGATGGTCGGGCAACCGCGTTCACGAAAACATAAAGAAAGCCAAGCGCCACGGTCACCGCGATGCTGGGGTGCCAGCCGAACAGCACAATGGCGACACCGCCGGAGGCTACCATCGACACAGCGTAGGTGCGCAGTCGGTTGGGAATGCGGTCGGCGATCTGCCCGCCGGCGATCGTGCCAATGATGTTGCCGACGGCAAACAGTGCCAGCGGGATGGCCAGTGCGGCCAGCGACAACCCGAAGGTTTCCTGCAGAAACGTGGCAAAATAAACCGCGGTCAGCCCGTAACAAACCCGCTCGCACACCCCCATCGCCAGCAGGCGCATCACCGGCCCCGACATCGCGTTGCGCAAGGACGGCGCCGGCGCACCTGCAACCCGCCGGCCGCTATCGCCCCCACTGGTGGTAAACGCGAGGCCAGCCAAGGCGGCGATCGCAATCCCGCCGACGCAAAGATTAACCCCACGCCAACCGACATATGATCCGATCCAAGCCGCCATCGGCACGCCCACCAGCAAGGTCAGCGACTGCCCTGCCATCACCCATCCCAGCGCCCGGCCGCGCTGGCCCTGTTCGACCTTGGCCGATACCTCGGCGAAGGTGACGCCGGTGAAGGTGCCGCTCGATCCGCCCGCCAAAATCGACCATAGCGCCACAGTTAGGAAGGTTTCTGCCTGGGCGACCCCGAACAGGGCGATCGCCAACACAATCGGGCCGCCAAGCAGGAACGGCCGGCGGCCAAACCGGTCTGACCCGGCGCCGGCGATCATCGATGCGATGCCCCAGGCGACCGACGTCATGGCAACCAGATTGGCAACCAGCGCGATTTCGGTTCCCAAATCGCGCGCCATGTCGATCAGGAACGGCGCGCGCGTGGTGCCTGACGATGATGCCGCGAACATGCCAAGACACGCCGAGGCCAGCAGGGCATAGGGCAAAGTCGGTTCGCGGAGTTTAGCGCCGTCCATGGGAATGAGTTAACGCCCGAACCGTGGATTGCGCCAGCGATGCAGCGCGTCATCGAGCGCCTGGGCAAGATCGCGCTTTTCGGCATCGCCGAGTGCGCGGGCAATTTCGACACTCTGCCGTCCGCCTTCAACCAGCAACGCAGGAGTACGCCCGGGACGTTCGGTCAGGCGGACATGCAGCCAGCTTGGCTCCAGCGTCAGTTCCTGCCGGCGTCCGGTTGGGCTGGTGCGGATCACACGCAGGCTGGAATCCGTCAGCACCACGAGCTCGCTCGCCCGCCCGTCGCGGATATGGAGGCGAAACAGCCAGGCGGCGAGCAGCAATTCCAACCCGGTGAAGCCGCCCACCGGCCAGGCACCAACCACCGCCCACAGCGTCGCCGAGCCCGCGCACAGCAAGCTGATCACCCCCAGCAGCACCCGCATCGCGGGCGCGGACAGCGCACGGCGCGGGGTGATGACGGCTTGGAAGTGCAAGGTGGCGTCGATGGCTTGCTCCATGGGCTTGGTGCGGTAAGACTGCCCGACATGGTTGTCCCCGCCAAGCCCCGCAAGACCAAACCGATGACACGTGAGCAGGTGCGCGGCTTCCTGAATGTGTTGCGAACTGAAAATCCGGCGCCGGAAACCGAGCTTCGCTTCCACGATCCGTTTACCTTGCTGGTGGCTGTGGCCTTGTCGGCGCAGGCGACCGATGTGTCAGTGAACAAGGCAACCGTCGGGCTGTTCGCGGACGCACCCACACCGGCCGCGATGGTGGCGCTGGGGGTGGAAGGGGTTGCCGCCCATATCCGCACCATTGGGCTGTGGCAGGGCAAGGCGCGCAACGTCGTGGCGCTGTCCCAGCTCTTGCTCGACCGGCATGGCGGCCTCGTTCCGCATGATCGGGCGGCACTGGAAGCCTTGCCCGGCGTTGGCCGCAAAACCGCCAACGTGGTGCTGAACGTCGCGTTCGGTGAAGCAACCATGGCGGTGGACACCCATATATTCCGCCTCGGCAACCGCACCGGCATCGCGTCCGGGGCCAATGAACGTCAGGTGGAAGATACCCTGGTTAAACGAATTCCGCCCGAGATGCTGCGCGATGCCCATAACTGGCTGATCCTGCATGGC
>JACMOQ010000114.1 GCA_014377905.1 Acetobacteraceae bacterium
GACGCCAAAGGCTGGGAAGGCATAGGTCCGCAAGGTGGTTTCCCATTGCTTCGCGTGTTTCGGGTTGCCCCATGATGCGCCGAACGCTTTGACATATTCGGCAGTGGCGTCCCGGAATGTCTTGGCGGCGGCGACGTCAGCTTGGGCGGCGGATTTCGCAGCGGCTTCGGCTTGTTGCCTTTGCGCCAAGGGGTCAACGCCAGATCGGACGAGCTTAAGCAATTGCCCAGCCGCTTCGGTGGCCTCCTTCAACGGGATTGCGGCATGGTCCTTATTGCGTCCCGGTGCGCGGCCCAGCCCCATTTCCCGCATCCGTCCGGCACGGGTCCAGCGGAACACCCAAAAGCGCGAACCATTGGGCCGGACCAGCAAATACAGGCCGTTACCCAGGCCATGCCGGCCCGTTGGCGCGTTTTGAACCTGCAAGGCTGTCATTGGCGAGGCCAGGCGCGGCATTGGTGCAATCCTTTAGGGGATGTTGCGTCAATTCTCTGCCGGGAGGTGTTTTTCGGGGAAAATCGTGCATCCAAACCGCCCCGGAAAAACCTATCCCCCAACTTGTCCCCTAATCATATTGGTGAACAAGCGCGAACGCAAGCGGCGTGTTGCGGTGGGATATAGGGCTAAAATGTCTGATTTCAGGCGATTTTCGGGCAATGTGCGGTCACTGGCGAACAGGGAAAAACAGGGGATTGGCGGATGGGGTGGGATTCGAACCCACGGTACGCTCACACGTACGGCGGTTTTCAAGACCGCTGCCTTAAACCACTCGGCCACCCATCCTACGTCGCTGCCAATACTCCGACATTACATCCATGGCGCCGGACATGAAAGGGCAACGCTCTTCGCACAGCACACTCCATGATCGCACGACGCTCGACGTCGCGGTGATGGCGTTCGGCATGCGACTGACTTATAACCATTTGCTGCAGACACCGCGATTTCGGCGCCAGAAGGGCAGGTTCCACCAGGTCGGCTCACTCGGATCAAGGGTTCGGTTTTCATGAAAATTGCTGTTATCGCACCAGGAATGATGGGCGCGGCGGTGGCCCAGCGATTGCACGCGTGCCGAGCGATGGTGGCTGTTACCCTCGAAGGTCGGAGTGCGGAATCTGCCGCTCGTGCCACCGGGTTGATGCAGTTTCCGACCGTGGCGGCGCTCGTGTCCTGGGCCGATGTGGTTCTATCGATCCTGCCGCCGGGCGATGCCCTGGCACTTGCGCGGCGGGTGGCACCTGTCCTGGTGCCTCCCGGAAGTGCAGTAATATTCGCAGACTGCAATGCGGTCAGCCCCGCCACTGTGGCTGGTGTCGCGGGCGCCCTACCTGGGGTAGGCTTTGTCGATGTTGGCATCATCGGCGGCCCACCGCGTGGCTATGATGCCGGCCCGCGGCTCTACTCCTCAGGGGAAGCGGCGCCTCGTCTTGATGAACTCTGCCAGCGCGGCATTGATTTGCGCATCATCCCCGGTGGCATCGGTGCAGCCTCGGCGTTGAAGATGGGCTATGCCGGCATCACCAAAGGCATCACCGCGCTCGACGCTGCCATGGCGTTAGGGGCGACCGAAGCTGGGGCCGCGGACGCATTGCGCACGGAACTCGCCGCGAGCCAACCTGAGGTTTTTCGATACCTGCAACGATCTGTGTTCGACATGTTTCCCAAGGCCTATCGCTGGGTAGCCGAAATGGAGGAAATCTCGACATTTCTGGGTGAAAGCCCGGCGGCCCCGATCTATGGAGGTGCCGCCCGGCTTTACGCCGAGATCGCCGCCGACCAATCTGTCCCACGGCAAGCGGGTGAGGTTGCCCAGCTTCGCCATTTCTACCGCAAGGATTAACCGCCATGACCATCGATGC
>JACMOQ010000115.1 GCA_014377905.1 Acetobacteraceae bacterium
GCCACGGACGGCGAAATCGGTCATGTTGAGAACCTTCTGATCGACGACGTGGCCTGGGCGGTACGCTATCTGATCGTCGATACCAGCAATTGGTGGTTCGGCCAGCACGTCCTGATCGCGCCTTTCGCTGTGCGATCAATTAGCTGGGCCGACCAGCTAATCACGTTGACCCTGTCGCGCGAGAAGGTGAAGGCGAGCCCGACCTGGGATCCGATGGCGGTCATCGATCAGGCCTATCAGCAGCGACTGCATACCCACTATGACTGGCCGGGCTACGGTTGGTAGGCATCGCGACACGATGCCCTCGGCAGCCCCAGATCCAACGTCGGATGCGAAATCCCTGGTGTTGCCATTCGCCGATCAGCTTGATGTGGCGGCGGCCGCGCGGCTTTGGGTCGAAACCCAGCAGGCGGCCCATGCCGGGCGGGATCGTGCCCTGGTATTTGATCTTGCCGCGGTAACAGGCTGCGATACCTCGGGCGCCACACTGCTGCTGGAAGCCGAACGCAGTCACGGTGGAACGACGACCATCATCGGCGCCAATGACGGAGTTGCCGCAGTCATTGCCCTGGTGCGGACGGCAACGATCGCCCCAAAAGCACCACAAGCCGTGCCAGAAACAGATTGGCGGGAGCTTCCTCGCGCAGCCATCGCGGCGATCGGCGATGAACTGGCCTTCGCGGGGGAGGTTGTGGTCGCCCTGATCCGCGTGCCCGCCCGACACCGCATGCTGAGGATGGAAGATCTGTTGCGGGCCGCCGATGAAGCTGGGGTGAAAGCGATTCCGCTGGTCCTGCTGCTTGGCGCGCTGATCGGACTGATCCTGGCTTTCCAGTCCCTCGTCCCCATGCGTCGGTTCGGCGCAGATATTTACGTGGCCAATCTGGTTTCGCTCAGCCTGATGCGCGAACTCGGCCCCTTGCTGACGGCGATGGTATTGGCAGGGCGCAGCGGTTCGGCCTTTGCCGCCGAAATCGGCACGATGAAAATCAACCAGGAACTTGATGCGCTGAACACCATGGGGGTGGACACGGTAACGATGCTGGTGCTGCCGCGCCTGCTCGCGGTAATGTTTGTGATGCCAGTTTTGACCGTGCTGATGGATTTTGCCGGACTGTTCGGCATGACAATGGTGCTGACCGGTTTCGGGATTCCGCCCATCGTTGTCTCCCACCAGGTTGCGGCTGCGGTGGTGCCGCTGGATTTCACCGGTGGATTGTTCAAAGCCAGCCTGTTCGGCGCGGCGGTGGCAGCGATCGGTTGTCGGTCGGGGCTTGCAACCGGCGTCGGGCCGCGCGCCGTAGGGCAGGCGGCAACCCGGGCTGTGGTGGGCGGCATCGTTGCAACCGTCGTGCTCGACGGCGCACTCGCGGTGCTGTTCAACCGGCTGGGCTGGTAACGATGGCGCCGTTGATCCAGGCCAACGCCCTAGCCCAAAGCTTTGGTGCCCGCACGATTTTTCGTGACGTCTCGTTCGAGGTTGCAGAAGGCGAGATATTTGTCATTCTGGGCGGATCAGGCTGCGGAAAATCCGTTTTGATGCGCCAGATCGTCGGATTGCAGCCGCCGTCATCGGGACATGTCGCGGTATTCGGCCAGGACATCTATGCACCTGCCAGCGACGTGCGTTCCAAGATCGGGGTTATGTTCCAGTCCGGCGCCCTGTTCGGCGCGATGACGTTGCTCGAGAACGTCATGTTGCCATTGGAAATGCTGTCCGATTTACCGCCCGCGGCACGTCGTGCGGTGGCGCAGGTCAAGCTTGGGTTGGTCGGGCTGACAGATGCCGCGGGGCGAATGCCGGCCGAGATTTCCGGCGGCATGGCCAAACGCGCGGCAATCGCGCGCGCCATGGCGCTCGATCCGCCTTTGCTGCTCCTGGACGAACCCTCCGCCGGGCTCGACCCGATAACCTCGGCCGGGCTGGATCGGTTGATCCTCGATCTGCGTCATGATCTCGGCATTACGGTCGTGGTGGTAACCCATGAATTGGCGTCGATCCTGGCAATCGCCGACCGTTGCATTATGCTTGATGCCGCGGCCGCTGGCGTGATTGCGACCGGCGATCCACGCAAACTGGCGGAAGACTCTGACAACCCCACGGTAGCCGCCTTCTTCAATCGCCAAACGCTTGCCGTGGCAGCGCGATGAGGGGCACCTATATCCGGGTTGGCCTGCTGCTGCTGTTCGGCATTGGCGGGGTTGTTGCAGTGATCCTATTCCTTAGCCGCACACCCGTGCACGATGGGTGGAAGTTTGAGAGCTACTTCCGCGAATCGGTCCAAGGCTTGGAGGTCGGTGCCGCGGCGAAGCTGCGTGGTGTCACTGTCGGCCAGGTCACCGCAATCGCCCTGGTCAGCGCGGATTATCCTGACGCCCTGCCCGATGACCTGAACGACCCTAGCTACCGCCTGGTGGTGGTGCGGTTTTCGGTCGACCCCGCAAAAGCCGGGCGAATGCCGAAACTGGACCTTTTGGCGCAAAGCGGGTTGCGGGCAAAGGTCGCGAGCCAAGGGATTACCGGGCTGTCATACATTGAACTCGATTTCGTTGATCCGGAGCAATTTCCCGCCGACATTGTGAAATGGAAAGCTCGCGATGCTTATGTGCCCGCCATGCAAAGTACCATCGCCCGGGTGCAGGACGCGGCGGAAACCTTTGTTGCAAAGCTGCAAACCGTCGATCTTGCCCGGCTTGCCGCCTCCATCCAGGTGGTGTTCGATGATCTGCATAGCGAATTGACCGCCGCCGAGGTGCCTGCGCTGGCGACCGAACTGCGCGCGACGGCCGCGGCAATTCGGGCCCTGGCACAGGACAAGCAACTGCCAGCCCTGTTGCTTTCGGCGACCAAAACCGCCGATCAGGTGGCCATCGTGGTTGGCCGGTTGCAACCGTTGATCGGCACCCTCGGCGGCGTCATCCGCCAAACCGGCGATACCGTTGGGGACGTGCAACGCGACTTTGGCTCGGCGATGCGCGACATCCGGGCCGTCATGGCCAATTTGCGGGAAGTAAGTGAAACGCTTCGGCGCTACCCCGCGTCGGTCCTGCTGGGCGCACCGCCAACCCGGGAAGGGGTTCGATGACCGGCCATATAACGCGGAGGTCCGTTTTGGGCAGCCTGCCGCTGCTGCTATCCGCTTGCGGCCTGTCGGAGCGGCCTTTTGTCGAGCGTCGGCAATGGCCACTGGCCGTGGTGCGCCCGATCATCCGGCCGGGCCGGTCAGGTGGCATTGTGCTGGAAGTGCGTGCATTGCGTGCCGCGCCAGACCTTAGTCAGCGCGGTTTACTGACCTTGCAGGTTGACGGCAGCATTCGGTCAAATTTTTACGAGGAATGGTCGGTTCTCCCGGCATTAGCCGTGGAAGCGAGCCTGCGCCAATGGCTGGAACAAAGCGGCCGGTTCGCCGCTGTCAGCGGCCCCGGGGACCGGCTGGCACCCGACATTATGCTTGATGGCGAACTGACAGCGCTGTGGACTGATCTTGGTCAAGGGGTTGCGCGCGCGACCATCGCATTCTCGGTGCTCGATCTGCGTCCGGTCACCAGGCGCGTATTGCTGCAAACCTCGGTCACCGCAGTCGTGCCGCTATCCGGACCCGATGCTCCTGCAAGCGTCCTGGCCCAACGCGCGGCGGTTGCCGCGGTTTGCACGCAGATCGAAAATCGGTTCGATGAGGCACCGTTGGCCCGACTGCTGGGCGCGAGATGATCGACTAAACGCCTACCCGTCGGACGGCAAAGTGCAAACCAAGCGCCGCCCTCATGATGCAACGGGCATCACAAGGGCGGGCAGAATTATTTGCTGACGCGGGTGATCTTGGTGCCTTCAATGCTGATCCCGATCATCAAGCCCTTTTGATCGAACACGAACGCGTAGGCATCGTCCTTCAACGTCGATGTTGAAAGATTTTTGGCAACGCCTTCAGTGACCATGACAACCGTAGGACCAACACCGATTTCCCAGCCAGCGGTATCGATAATGTATCTTACCGCTTTTTCGTTCATCAGGAACACAGCATACCCATAGGATTGCGCGCCAGCCTGCAGTCCGAAAGTGCCGGAAAAGGAATTGTAAAAGCCGACGGGCTTGCCAGCTTGCTTGAGTTCCCCTTCGCCGAAAGCGGCGCCGAAGATCAGGCCGGCCTTGATGATGCTGGGAAACACCAGCACGGCTATCGCTTGCTTGGCGACGGCGTTGGCGAACGAGTTGCTACGGGTCAGTATTTGCAATGCCTCATCCGAATCACGAGTGATGTCGCCGGCGGTTGATGCGGCAACCGCGCGGGATGAAATCGCCATGGAACCGAGAGCAACGGTTGCAAAGGTGGAGGAAAGCAGATTGCGACGTGGGGTCATGGAAATCATTGTCTTTCACGGACGGTTGATGCGCAGGGACTGCGCATTCAGGGCTATTCCGGCCTGTGGCAGGAAAGATAACCACCCGAACGTTGTCTCTACAGGCACGGAATATACTCAGATCGCCCCGCGGGTTCCCCACACCGTCACGACGACGGCCTGCCATTAGCCCGTCGGAATGGTACCAGATAAGCAGCTAACGTAGCAGGGGAGATAAGTTGCAGCGTCAGCGCAAAAAGGCATGTGCCGGTGCTGACCGCCAGGAACATCGCGACCAGCGGTGACATATCGGGCGGCAGCAGCATCCGCAGTCCGCCCACCCCGATCACCATCGCAGCCGTTGCAACGATCGCCGGCATCAGGCCCCTTAACAGATCACGCGAGCCAAGACCGATCTCTCGCATTGCCGCCACGACATAGACGGTGTTGCCAAAGCACGCCGCCAGAGCAACCCCGAAGGCCACTCCGACCAACCCCGAGGCTGATCCGGCCAATGCACCAGCAAATATCCCGCCAGCATTCAATAACGCGAGTCGGAACTGCAATACCGAACGCCCCCGCCCGAGCAGCAGCGCCATCGCGACAAACCCCATCGCCTGGGCGATTGCCGCCGGTGCCAGCAGCCTGAGCAATATTGTCGCCTCTTGCCAGCGCGGCCCAAGCAACAGCATCACCGCAAGATCGGACACCAACGCAAGCCCCAACATCAGCGGTGCCGCCAAGCCGAACATCATCCGCAGGGTGCCCAGAAATAGCGACGCCGCCTGCGCACGATCGTCAGCAAGCCGGGCAATAGCGGGCAGGAAAGTGACAAGAATAGGCCCGACCAAGACCGATTCAGGGATGCGCACAATCTGATACGCTAGCGCGTAGAGGCCTAGCTGTTCGACGCCAAGCAGGCGCCCGATCAAAATGTTGTCTATCGAGGCAGAAAATAAAGTCAGCAGGTTAGCGCCAACCAGCGGCATGCCGTTGCTCATGAGATAGACGAACGCGGCACGGCTGGGCATGCCAGGCACGCGGAGCTTAACCGATCCGGTCAATACGATAACTTTGACCACCCATAGCACCAGTTGCTGCGCCACCAGGCTCCAGACACTCCAGCCATTCAACGCGCCGTAAAGCGCAACCCCCACCCCAGCAATGGTTGACGAAATATCGCCAAGTGCAAACACCCACGTGGCACCGCGCCGCTGATTTCGCACTGATGGCACGGCGCATAGCGCGTTCAACACCAAGATCGGCGCGAGCCAAACCAACACGGTCGCCACCCCGGCATGCGACATCGCCTCCGCGATCGGATTTGCCGCCACGATCATCACTGCCACGAGCGTGAGGCTTGCACCCACAGCCGTCCAAAACATCGTTGCTTCAACATTGCCGTCAGGGTCTGCGGTGCGCAGAAGCGCCGGTCCCATGCCACCATCGGCTATGGTCAGTGCAAACATCGTTATCGGCACCGCAAGCGCCATGATGCCGTAATCCGCCGGGCTCAGCAGTCGCGCCAACACGGGGAACATCAGCAATTGAATGGCCAGGCGCAAAATATTTGCCGCCGAAATCAGTGCGACCCCTATCGCGATCTTGCGTGGCGAGGGTGCGGCGATCGCATCGGCTATCGACATGGGGAATCGATTGCACCCCGTCCCAGGCGGGGCCGGGCGACAAACTCGAGACATGTTTTGGATGGGTGCGTCATACCAACACCCAACCCATAGCGCAGAGATCGGTTGCATTATCACGCCCGCCTGACCGACAAAAAAACAGGCGTATTGGGATAATCCGCGAAACCAGCCCACGCCACCGCCGTTACCGCCATTACCCGCTGACTGCAGCGGCTAACACGCAGCGAAGGCAACCGGTCGAAATGACGAATTCCGCACGTTACGCTGTGTTGTTCAAAGCTTTCTTCCTCGATGAATTTGTAATACGCCGATTGGCCCGCGTGGTTGCGGCGGCGCCGTCCGGCGACGTCTATCTGATGCTGGATGAAACCAATGCGTCGGCAGGCCCCAGCAGCTTTCCGCGGATAATCCGCTACTGCGAGGCTGATGTCATCGCGCTCGGCTTTCTGAAATGCGGCCAAGGAAGTCTGTTTTGGTATAATGCCGACTATCCGTTGTACTATTTCCAGCATCTTTGGCCAGACTACAAAAACTTCGTCGTCATCGAATATGATGCTGTGCCGAACATCAACCTCGATGTCATGGTTGCCGCTTGCACCGCGGACGCAATCGATTTCGTCGGCCAACCGATCGCCAAGACATTGGATAGCTATTGGTGGACCTCCACCATGCTGCGCTATTATCCACGCGCGGCGGTCAGGCCGACATTGATGTGCGTGGCATTGTTCTCCGCCGCCGCAGTGCGCCATCTTGCCGCGTGCCGGCTGCGTCAGGGGGCTGAGCACAATCCGGCCGACACGAAACATTGGCCGATCGGGGAGACTTTTGTTGGCACCGAACTCGCGGTCGGCGGGTTTCGCAGCCGGGACTTGGCGTCATTTGGCGTGCTGACACGGTATGACTGGTGGCCGCCGACACACGAATCCGAACTATCCGATTGCGCCGCCGAGATCTTTGTTCATCCGGTGCTGACCGGGCGGCTTTATGTGCGATCGCTATTTAAAAGTGGCATCATCTCGGGGGTGATTATCATCGTCAAACTCGGCGCCGCCTGGCTGTCCAGGCGGCGCCGCGGTATCACAATGGCGTTGAGCCGGCACTGACCCTGTCGCGTCCCATTCCGTCCGCCGCCACCCGGGCGTGTTCGGAAATGATAGCGCCGACGGTGTTCTGCCATTGCCACAGGCCGTTGGTTTGGCCTGAAAAGCTCGGTTCTCCGCCGGCGGACGTCCCGCTGGGGAAGCCGGCCGCCAGCCCGACGCCAAGCAGGCCCGGAATTGGCGCACCGCGGCTGTCGAGCACCTGACACGCCCCATCCACCATCGGCGGCGCGCCGGGGCCATCGGCAAGCAAGGGAATAACCCGCCCACTCTGGTCCTGCACCTCCAACGCCCGTGGGCGGTAGCCGAGGGCTGCAACAATTACGTCAGCGTTTTCCAATATGGCCTGGGCCTTTGGATCGGGCCTATCCATTGCCACCCGATGCAGGTGCAGTCGGTCGGGGGCCGCACGTCCACCGATACCGCGCGCCGCCATCACCAAATTCCGCGAGTCGAGGCGAAAACCGGCGAAGCGGAACACAAACCCGCTGACCGGACAGATATCGTCCGGCCCGAATTCGTCGTAGCCATCAGCCAACGCGGCCTCGGCGGAGGGGTAGAAAACCCGCAACGGTCGCCGATGCAGCACCGAGACCTGGCGCACACCGTGGTTCCCGCCATGCGGAAGCTGGAGCAGGGCGTGCGCACACGCAATCGCGCTGCTTGAACTGCCAACGATCGCCACGTGCCGTGCCCCGGACCCCTCCAGCCGTTGCGTGATCACGGCAAGTCCGGCGGCCGTCAGCGCCTCTCCGGATTGCATGACCTTGGCGCCGTATTGTGCGAATAATGGCACCCCCGCTACCGCGTGATGTCGCAGCCTTGCCTCGGGCTGATGACCGCCGGTTGCCAACACGACCTGCCGCGATACCATTGACGCCCGGGCGCCATCGGCGCCGCGCCGGACCACGGTGCGCCACGATCCGCCATCAACCTGACGGGTGTACAGCGCCTGGTGCCCGGTCAGCACCGAGCAATCGGGCGCCTCAGCCAGCACCGCGTGCAACGCCGCACCCACGACGGTGAGGAATCGTCCGACCAGGGCCAGGGGCACGGCGCCATCGCCATAGGATGCAACCGCACAGGTTGCCGGATGGTCATGCAGCGCCACCAGCCAAGGCGCCCGGCCCGCGCGCACACAGCTCGCGATGGTTGCTGCACTGCTGTCAGACGAAATCGCGTAGCGCCCAATACCGCCGGCGCCAATCACAGCGCCGGCCTCAACGATCGCCACACCGCCTGCCAAAACCCGATCGAGAAACCCCGCTTGGCTTGCCGCGATCAGCGGTGCCAGCCCAGCCGGCCCACCGCCCACGATGACACTGCCAAGCATTTTTGGCGACCCGCCGGTGTCGAGGCGAACAATGCGGCCGATGTCCGGTTGCGTCGCGACTTTAGTAGCCCTCTGCGCCGCGCTCATGCGCTTAGTCCCTGCGTGGCCAACCCGGGCGGGGCGTGCATGGGCCGCATCGTCGACGGCTGGCACAAAGCGCGAAATTCCTCGCAGATCTCCTCGATATCGTCTTCGGTCAGAAAGTCCGACATCGGCAGCGCTATAATCCGCCGGCTCAGCGCTTCGGTCACTGTCAGATCGCCGAAAACGCAGGCCTGCTGAAAGAATGGCTGCTCGGCCAGGTGCGGCACAAAATAGCGACCCGTGCCAATGCCACGGTCCGCCAACTTGGCCATTAGCGCGGTAACGTCATCCGCGGCATCGCCTGGCACCAATACGGCAACAAACTGATGTGCGACCCGTTGGCCCGTCATGTGCTGAAAAGTGAAATCCGGAAGGCGCGCGCGGTATTTTTGGAAACAGGTGCTTCGATGGCGGGCGATGTTTTCGATGACGCCGAGCTTCAGTAGCCCTAGCA
>JACMOQ010000116.1 GCA_014377905.1 Acetobacteraceae bacterium
GCCGGTGGGGTGGACGGGCTGATCGTCGAAAATCATGGCGACATTCCGTTTGCCAAGCCGGATGAACTCGGTCCGGAAACCGTTTCCAGTATGGCGGTGATGACGGATGCGGTGCGCCGCGCGGCGGGATTGCCGGTCGGAGTTAATGTCTTAGCTAATGGCGCGATACAGGCGCTGGCTGTGGCCAAGGCGGCGGGAGCGTCATTCATCCGGGTCAATCAATGGGCGAATGCCTATGTGTCCAATGAAGGTTTCATGGACGGCAAGGCGGGGGCGGCGTTGCGATATCGGGCCTGGCTTCATGCGCGCCACGTGCTTGTGTTTGCCGATGTGCATGTCAAGCATGGTGCGCATGCCATCACCGCCGATCGCACGATTGCCGAACTTGCACGGGACGTGGAGTTTTTTGACGCCGATGTGGCGATTGCCACCGGGCAGCGCACCGGCGATGCCGCGAGCCTGGATGAAATCCGTGAAATCGCGTCTGGGTGTTCGTTGCCGGTGGCGGTTGGCAGTGGGGTCACGCCGGATAATGTCGGGGATATTCTGTCGGTCGCCGATGCGGTAATTGTGGCGAGCTATTTGAAGCGCGATGGGGTTTGGTGGAACCCGGTTGATCCGGAGCGGTTGGCGGCGTTTATGAGGGTGGTTGCAAAAGTAAGGACGTAAAAGAAAGACACCTCTTTTTTTAACAAAAAAGGAAATAACTTCAATTATTGTTGACGCTGGCTTGAGACTGTAAAGAGATCGCGCGGCAACCAGCTATTAAAATTTTTTTGTTCACAAAAAGAATTGCGGTTTCCTTACGCTGCCACCCGTGCCAACGCCGCCGTCAGCCGGGAAATCTCCACCTCCGCCGCAGCAAGGCGATCGCGGTTTTCCTCCACCACTTCGGGCTTGGCGCGGCTGACAAAATCGGCGTTGTCGAGCTTTTTGCGGATTTTATCGGCGTCATCGGCCGATTTTGCGCGATCTCGTTCAAGGCGGGTGCGTTCGGCGGCGAAGTCGATTAGGCCGGCGAGGGGCAGCAAGATGGTGATGTTGTCGAGCAAGATCTGCGCGGCCCCGTTGGGGATATCCCCGACCAGGGCTTCGACATTGGTGGCGCGCGCCATGCGGCCGATCGGCTCGATCCAGGCTTGGGCGCGGACGATGTCGGCGGGCGTTGCGTCTTTTAATAGAATGGGGGTGCGGATCGAGGGCGCGATGTTCATTTCCGAGCGCACGGTGCGGATTTCGGAAATCAGGCGCACTACCCAATCAACCTCGGCGCGGGCGGCGTCCGCACTGGGAACGGCAAACGGCTTGGGCCAAGCGGTTCGGATCAGGCTGCCTTCCTCGCCAAAGCCGAATTTGTGCCATATTTCTTCGGTCACGTAGGGGATCGCCGGATGCAGCATACGCAGGATCAGGCCGAGGACATGGCCAGCGACATCGCGGAGTTCGGCGGCTTCTGGTGTGGTAACCAATTCTTTCGTTTCGGCGTTGAAAAGTGCAGGCTTGGCGAATTCGAGGAACCAGTCGCAGAACGTACGCCAGGTGAATTTATAGCCAGCGCCGGCATAGTCGTCGAAGCGGTAGGCTTCGAGCGCGGTATCGGCGGCGGCGATGGCGTCTGACGCTTCGGCCAGAATCCAACGGCTGAGCGGTAAAGTGGCGTTTTCCGGGCGGAAATCCGGGTTCGGCTTCACCCCGTTCATTTCGCAAAACCGTGCTGCGTTCCACAATTTAGTGACGAAGCTGCGATAGGATTCGATGCGGGATTTGCCGAGTGCGACATCGCGGCCAGGCCCAGTCAGCGAACAGATCGCAAATCGTAACGCATCGGCGCCGAAATCATCGATCAGGGCCAGCGGATCGATAACGTTGCCTTTCGACTTGCTCATCTTCTGGCCGCGTTCGTCGCGCACCAGGCCGTGAATGTAAACGGTTTTGAAGGGCACATCGCCCATGAAATGAATGCCCATCATCATCATCCGGGCGACCCAGAAGAAAATAATGTCAAACCCGGTGACCAGCGTATCACCAGGGTAGTAGCGGGCGAGTTCGCGGGTCTGGGTCGGCCAGCCGAGGGTGGAGAACGGCCACAACGCCGAGCTGAACCAAGTGTCAAGCACGTCTTCGTCCTGGGTCAGTACGCAAGACTTGCCGTAATACGCATCACCGAGGATTTGCGCTTCAACTGCGGTTTTGGCGACGATTACATGGCCGTCGGGACCATAAAACGCCGGGATGCGATGGCCCCACCACAATTGGCGGCTGATGCACCAGGGCTGGATGTCGCGCATCCAGGCAAAAAAGGTGTTTTCCCATTGCTGGGGCACAAATTTGGTGCGGCCCTGTTCGACCGCCTCGATCGCCGGTTTGGCGAGCACCTCGGCGTTGCAATACCATTGGATGGTCAGCAGCGGTTCGATCGGCACGCCGGAGCGGTCGCCGTGCGGCACTTGGCTGGTGTGGGGTTCGATCTTATCAAGCCTGCCGAGGTTTTCCAGTTCGGCAACGATGGCTTTGCGGGCGGCGAAACGATTAAGGCCGGCGAGGCCGCGTACAAAAGCAGGATGGGCGAGGCCGTCTATGGCAACCAAATCCACCTCGATTTCGGCAAGGGTGATTTTCGCTGATTTGTCGAGGATGGACGGCATGGCAAGCTGATGGCGCTGGCCGACCGCGAAATCGTTGAAGTCATGTGCTGGGGTGATTTTGACCGCGCCGGTGCCTTTGGTCGGGTCTGAGTATTCATCGGCGATGATCGGGATGCGACGACCGATCAGCGGCAGAATCGCGAAGCGGCCGACTAGATCGGCAAAGCGGTCATCATGTGGGTTTACCGCAACCGCGGTATCGCCCAGCATGGTTTCGGGGCGGGTGGTGGCAACCGTGATAAAGCGGTCGGCCATGCCATCAATCGGGTAGGTGATGTACCAAAGACTGCCACGCATTTCGCGGTTTTCAACTTCGAGGTCGGAAATCGCCGACTGGAATTGCGGGTCCCAATTAACTAGGCGGCGGTCGCGATAGATAAGGCCCTGGTTGAACAGGGTGACAAAGACTTCGCGAACCGCTTCGGACAGGCCGTCATCCATGGTGAAGCGTTCACGTGGCCAGTCGAGCGAGGCGCCGAGGCGGCGCAGCTGGCGGGTAATGGTGCTGCCGGATTCGGCTTTCCATTGCCACACGCGCTCGAGAAACTTTTCCCGCCCCAACGCTTGGCGGGTGATGCCTTCATCAGCCAGCAGTCGTTCGACCACCATTTGCGTTGCGATGCCAGCATGGTCGGTGCCCGGCTGCCACAACGCGTCGCGGCCTTGCATGCGGCGCCATCGGGTCAGCGTGTCTTGCACAGTGAAAGTCAGCGCGTGGCCCATATGCAGGCTGCCGGTGACGTTCGGCGGCGGGATCATGATGGTGTAAGGAACCGCGTTGCCTTCGGGGGCCGCGGCGAATGCGCCCGATCCTTCCCAATCGGCATAGAGTCGGGCTTCAGTTTCGGCAGGCGTATGTGATTTGTTCAACATGGAAAAATTCTCGGGCAATGGGATCGAAATTGAGCAGGAGCGATCAGGGCAGTGCGCGCCCGACGACCCGTTCGATTTCGACTCGGACCTGGCGTTCGACCAGCGCGGGCAGGTTGGCGTCGAGCCAGGCTTGCAGCAACGGCCGGATTTCCTCGCGCACCATGTCTTCGATGGTCGGACCGCCGCGATGGACGGCCATGCGTTCGCGTTCCGTAACAAGCCGGCGGAGCAGCGCGCCGACTGACTCACTCGTTGCTTCTGCCACATCGTGAGTTGACGCCGCCGACACGGTA
>JACMOQ010000117.1 GCA_014377905.1 Acetobacteraceae bacterium
CGCGGGCATTTCGGTGGTCATACGAATGTAGGAATGCCCGCGAGTCAGCACGCTGTCGATCGCGGTTTGATCCAACCCGTGCTGGACGTAGAAATCCCGGTGATGGCCGCGCCCGATCGCGGACGGATTGTAACGCAGGTTCTGCGCCTGCAGAAACTCAACCTGGCTCATCCAGAGTTCGATATCGTGGCGTGCGCACAACCAGCCGGCGAGGCCGACATGGTCAGGGTGTGAATGCGTAACGATCAGCTTGGTCGGCTTGCGGCCCTGCAACTGAGTGTCAAACACATAGGTCCACAGCTCCATGGTGCGCTCATCTGCCAAACCAGTATCAAGGATCGCCCAGCCAGAGCCATCCTCAATCAGATAAATATTCACGTGATTGAGGGCAAACGGCAACATAACCCGCAGCCATAATACCCCAGGCGCAATTTCGACCGGCACGCCATCGGTCGGCGGCGGGGCGAGATAAGGAAAACGCAAAGCAGGAGCATCAAGGGTCATGGACATGGCAAGACCCTAAGTGTCACCGCCGCCGCCGGCAAGCGCACGAAGGCAGGTCCGGGTTGCAGGCGGGCGGTGGTGGTTTACCCTCGGTGCTGGTTGGGGTGGATTAGGAAGGCAAGTGCCGGTGCGCTGCCCCAGACCCCGCCAGGGGCCGAGCCCCTGGACCTCACCCTTAAGGGTTTGGCGTCCAGGGACCTTCCCTGGCGGGGGTCCAGGGGGCAGCGCCCCCTGGCCTTGCTTCCCTAAGCAACCCCACTAAGCGACGTTGGTAAACACCACCGTTCCGCTCGCCCCGAACATGCCACCGACGCCGTGGCAGACCGAGAGTTTGGCGCCTGGGACTTGTGCTGCTGCCGTGCCGCGCATTTGGCGGACTGACTCCTGGAGGGCAAACATGCCGTACATTCCGGTATGGGTGTACGAAAGTCCGCCGCCATTGGTGTTCATCGGCAGTTTGCCACCTGGGGCGGTATTGCGGGCTTCGATGAAAGCACCGGCTTCACCTGGTTTGCAGAAGCCGAGGTCTTCGAGGCCGTAGATCGGCAGGTGGGCGAAGGCGTCGTAGATCATCAGGTGATCGACGTCGGCGTGGCTGATGCCGGCGGCTTTGATGGCTGTCGGGCCGGCGACCTTGAAGGCGGCGGACGAGGTGAAGTCTTTCATTTGGCTGATCATCGGGGTTTCGACCGACTCGCCGGTGCCCAGGATGTAAACCGGCTTGGTTGGGAAGTCTTTGGCGCGTTCGGCTGACGTCAGGATCAGCGCTCCGCCGCCATCGGTGACGAGGCAGCATTGCAGGATGCGGAACGGGTAGGCGATCATGCGGGAGTTCAGCACGTCTTCGACGGTGATCGGATCACGGAAGCGGGCGCGCGGGTTCATTGCCGCCCATTCGCGTTGCACAACGGCGACGTTGGCGAGTTGTTCATGCGTCAGGCCGCGTTCTTTCATGTAGCGCAGCACTGGGATGGTAAACATGGTCGGCGGGCCGAACGGGCCGTAGGGCATTTCGAACTGGCCGGCGAGGCTTGCCGGATTAGCTGCCGGGCGATTGAGGCCGATGCGCGATGATCCGCTTTCGCCGTGGGTGATCAGCACGGTGGTGCAGAGCCCGGCCGAGATTGCGGCTGCGGCATGGCGGACATGAATCATGAACGAGCAGCCGCCGACGGCAGTGCCATCGACATATTTAGGCACGATGCCGAGATAATGCGCGAGGTTGGTCGGGCTTTCACCGGCACACGCAATGCCGTCGATGTCGGTGAGTTTGAGGCCGCAGTCCTTGAGCGCGTTGAGCGCGCTACCGGCGTGAAGCTGGAGGTTGGACATGCCGGGGATTTTGCCCAGGCCGGTGGTTTCGGCGGCGCCGACAACCGCAATATCGCGAGGTTTCAACATCTGATTACGCCTTGCTCGGACGGAA
>JACMOQ010000118.1 GCA_014377905.1 Acetobacteraceae bacterium
AAACCGAGATGATCCGCCGGGCAACGGCCGCCAGCGGCGGAAATCGCGCCGAGGCCGCCCGACGGCTCGGGGTCCAGCGACAATTGCTGTACGATAAAATGCGCCGGTACGGGCTGGACCTGTCGGCAGAGGCGACACAGGCTGTCGGGAATCCCGACAGTTAGAAAGCGATGCACAGCCGTCAATTGTGTATTTTCAATAAGATATTCTCTGGCACAGTGGTTGCAACGCTGAAGCCAGGCAGCCCTTCGGCCGCCGCTTTGGAGACACTTTGATGACCCGCTTAAAATCTGCCCTTTTCGCCACCAGCCTGATTGCTGGCCTGACCGCCGGACTTTCGGGCGCGATTGCGCAGCCCGCCGCCCCGGCCGTCGCCGCCTCGACCTATGATTTAGCGCAACTGCCGCAAACCAAAGGCCGGGTCGTCCAATACTTGCTCAACCCGCGCGGCATGGTTGACGGCCTGCTGCTGGATAGCGGCACCGAAATTCACTTCAATCCGATGGTCGCAACCGAACTCGTTTTTGCGGTCCGGCCTGGTGAAATGGTGACCGTTCAAGGGCTCAAGGCGCGCAGTGTGCCGGTGGTCATGGCAATGTCGGTGACCAATGACGCCACCGGCAAGACGGTCGTGGCCGGCACCCGTACGCGCATGCCAGACGCCGGCCCCAGGGGCGAACACGGCGGGATGCATCCGCAAGGCAATCCTCATCAAAGCATGATGCGGGGTGGCATGGTGCCAAGCAGCGCGCTGGAATTTTCCGGCAAGATAAAGGCCGTTTTGCATAACCCGCGCGGCGAAACAGACGGCGTGCTGCTCGAAGATGGCAGCCAAGTCCGCCTGCCGCCGCCGGAAGCCAAGCGCCTTGCTGACCAGATCAAGCCGGGCAACACGATAACAGTGCGCGGCCCGGGCAGCGACGGCTTGCTTGGCAAAGTGGTCGCCGCCCGCCAGATCGGCCCGGACGCGACCCATCTTGTCGATGTCCGCGGACCGCATACCGGCGCTGGTCGCGGCATGATGGGTCACGGCAAGCCACAGGCCCAGGGAGAGGCCGCGCCCGCACCGAAATAGATGAACCGGGCGCGGCTTGCCGCCGCGCCCTCCGTCCCCCATCGCGCGCGGCAACCATCAAAAATCCATTGCAAGTTGCGGATCAGCTTTCGGCTTAAGCGCCGGCTTTTTTTTGCGGCCCGTCATCGGAATACCAGCCTTTCGACTGCCGTGCTTGGCGGCGATTTCAGTCGCTGCCTGCTTATGATCAGCTCTTTTCCGGACAGCATGGAGAGCATCGCGCGCGGCCCTGGCCGCTTCAGCATGGTCCACAATGGCCGGCGGATAGGCCAAAGCGGACGCGCCAGGCCAAAGCCAGGGTTCGTGCAGAAATGCATCCGGAACACTGTCGAGTTCTGGCACAAAGGCGCGCACGAAGCTGCCAGTCGGGTCCTGATCGTAACCCTGTTTCACCGGGTTATAAACCCGCATGGTGTTGATCCCGGTGGTCCCCGACTGCATCTGCACCTGCGACCAGTGGATGCCGGGTTCATAGTCCACAAACTTGCGTGCCAGGTGCAGGCCGCTTTCGCGCCAGGGTAGCCATAAATGGTAGCTCGCGAACGACATCAGCATGGCGCGCATGCGGAAGTTGATCCATCCATGCTGATTGAGCGCGCGCATACAGGCGTCGATAAACGGGAATCCTGTGGTCCCCTCACTCCATGCCGCCAACCGATGCCGATCGGCGTGGTCGGGCCGTAACCCGTCATAGGCACGATGGAGATTTTCATATTCGATCCGCGGCTCGTCCTCCAGCTTCTGCATGAAGTGGCAATGCCAGTGCAGGCGGCCAGCGAACGAGATCATCGACGCCCGCCAGCGCCCGGCGTCGGGATCGTGCGACAGCTTCAGGCCCTGCATATGCGTCCAATTGGTCTGGGCGATTTCGCGCATCGCGATCGTGCCCCAGGTCAGGTGCGGTGAAATCCGGGAACTGGCTTGGAAAGCCGTGACCGGGCTTGACATCTGATAGCGATAGTCGCGACCGCGTTCGGTGAGGAAACTCTCCAGGATCGCAAGGCCTGCCACCCGCCCGCCCGGCTGGCGATGGGGGCAAGGATCGGGCGCAAGTCCAAGTTCGGCGGCGCTAGGGATATGGGTTGGCCAGTCTCCGGCGACGGGCACAAGGGCCTCCGGCATCGGTGTCAGCGGCTCGGCCATGTCGCGGTCCCATACCCGGGCCCAGCCGTTGCGCGATTTTAGCCGGCGGATCACCCCGAACTGTCGCGCCTCATACCAAGGGATGCCGGCGTCCTTCGCCCACGCCGCGACGGCCAAATCGCGGGCATAAGTCCAGCCGTTACCGGTTTCCTCGTGGCTCCACACCCCCGCAACGCCATGGCTTTGATGCAGTTCCTGGAATATTTGGACGGCATCGCCAACCATCACGCACAGGGGCTGACCCAGGGCCGTCAGCGCGCACTGAAGTTCATTGAGGCTTTCGGCGGCAAACAGCCATTGCCGCGCCGACGCGTCAGGCTGCGCCCACAGATCCGGCTCAGCGATGTAAAGCGGCAGGAACGGCCCTGCCTGCATCGCCAAAGCCATCGGCCGGTGATCGACGCAACGCAAATCTCGCTTGAACCAGACGATATTGAGAGGTTGCGTCATGTCAATCCGCATTCGCGCAGGACCGACGGTATTCGATCCTTGAAGGGAAAGAAGCCTTTTGCGGCATAGAGCCAGAACCGCGCATCCCATTCCCTGCGAACCTGATCGAGAATAATGCCGCGACTGGCGAGGTCCAAGGCGAGGTGCGCCAGCCCGTCCGCCACCGGACCAACGGGCGCGTAAGGTGTCACAATCCGCTTCACCCCCGCGGCCTCGGCGGCATCTGCGAGGGATTTGGCATCAAGCCGGTCCGCCAGATCGACTGGACCATCCACCTGCGACGCGATGCGTGACACGGTATCCGCCGCCGCAGCATGGGCGAAATGGCGGGCATTGTCCCCCCACAGCAAATTGGGATCGACGACGACCCTGGCGGCCTTGAAGACGGACAGGTCGGGAAAGATCGATTCCGGATGCATGTCCTCGTCAGTGATCAGCAGGACGGCGGGCTGGCGCGCATCGTAAGGCGCCACCGTTGGCAAAGCGCGCGGCGGCTCAACCGGCGGCTCACGCAGTGCGATCGCCTCCCGGGCCAGCCCGTCAGGGGCGAACCGCCCGTTTGTGTAGCGCGCAATATTCGCCTTGGTGGCAAGATAGGTTTTTCCGGCAGTCTGCAAGCCCGCAACCCAGCGCCACGACAAGGTATTGCTGGCGGGATCAGCGTCGATCAAATGGCGCAGAAAGAAATCAGCGCCCAACGCCCAGGGTAGACGGAGTGTGAATATCCAGATCGAGGCGAACCACATCCGCGCGTGATTGTGCAGATAGCCTGTCTGGATGAGTTCGCGGGACCAGTCGTCAAATCCCTCAATTCCAGTCAGGCCGTTCTCGGCATCCGAAATGGCACGACGATCAGATGCAGCATCGCGCTGAAGATCACGGTCAGCCAGAAAACGGGTCCAGATGGCAGGGCGCATTTCCAGCCAGCCCTTCCAATAGGTGCGCCAAAGCACTTCCTGGATGAATTTATCAGCCGCTTGCAAACTGTGGTGCGTGAGCACGGTGGCGACAATTTCATGCTCGGTGATGATCCGACGGCGTACGTAGGGCGACAGCCGCGAAACCGCGCTGGGCTGGTCCGGTCCGGCATCAGTGTTACGCCCGGACGCGTAGGTATGGGCGCCCCTGGCCGCAAATTGTGCCAGGCTGCTGAGCGCGGCGTTGCGTGAAGGCGGGAAAGATTGATCGACCATTAACGCAAACTCGCTTCGTAAAAGCTGGACTAACTATTTTGGCGGAGGATGCTGCTTGCGCCATCCCGCTCACTCCATGTAGGTCGTCAAGCTCCACTGAATAGTCTGCCAACGCTACGCCAGAGGTCCTGCTGCTTGTGGTTCGCAGCGGCGTATAAATCCGGCTTGCGCCTTCAAATCCCGAACACGTTTTCCACCCCTGCCTGCAGCTCCCCCCGCTCGACCTGGGTGACGATTTCGGTCAACGCCACATGCGACGGCGCCGGCATGCCGATTTCGGCACCCCTGTCAGCAATAAACCCGTTCATGAACTGAATTTCGGTGCGCCGCCCCTTAAGCATGTCCTGCCCCATCGAAGGCCGCCCATCGCTGTTGCGCCCGCTGGTGG
>JACMOQ010000119.1 GCA_014377905.1 Acetobacteraceae bacterium
CCTGCGATGATCGCCCCCTTCGCACTGGCCGGCAGATCAAGCTGGGCGCGCAGTTGCGGAGTGATCGGCGCCAGGTTCACGCCAATCCCGTCCTGCTTGTCGGCAGCCCCGGTATCGGCCAGACGCTCGTTCGGCATCGCGCCCAATGCGACAGTGATGGTCTTGGTTTCGCCATCGCGCTGCACATCGAACTTGGCATCGCTGCCGGGTTTGAACGCTGCCACCGCACGGGCCAGGGCACGCGGATCGGCAAGCTTCTGCCCATCAACCGCGCCCAAAACGTCGCCCGCCTGCAACCCAGCCTTGGCGGCGGGGGAATCCGGGGCAACGGTGGCCACCAGCGCGCCCGCGCCTTCGGGATTACCAAGGCGGAGGGCCGCAGCCAAAGCACGGTCAATCTGTTGGGTTTCAACCCCGAGATAGCCGCGCGTGACATGGCCCGTGCTCTGCAGTTCGGCCACGACTTTCTTGACCATGTCAGACGGAATGGCGAAACCGATGCCGACGCTACCCCCGCTGGGCGACAGGATGGCTGTGTTCACCCCGATCACCTGTCCCGCCTGATTGAACAGCGGCCCGCCGGAATTGCCGTGATTGATCGGCGCATCGACCTGGATGAAATCGTCATACGGGCCGGCGCCGATATTACGCCCGCGTGCCGAAACAATCCCCGCCGTTACCGAACCGCCCAAGCCGAACGGATTGCCCAGGGCAAGCACCCACTCGCCGGGGCGCGCGCTGACGGTTTCCGCGAGCATGAGGTAGGGCAGGTCTGCCTTGGCGTCGATTTTCAGCAATGCGATGTCGCTCCGCTGGTCGCGGCCGAGCACTTTGGCCGTCAGCTCACGCCCATCATCAAGCGTGACCGTTACCGACTGTGCATTGGCGACCACATGATTATTGGTCACCACAATGCCGTCAGCGCTGACAATAAATCCCGAGCCACGGGATTCCGATGTCCGGCCCGGGCGCCGGCCCGGCTGCATCGGAGTGCCGTCATCGCTTGCCGGCTTGACCGCCATCTTGGTCGTGACCGACACCACAGCCGGTTTAACCCGCGCCACGAGGTCGGCAAAGTCAGGCACGTTCGACAGGTTCGGGCCGGCGGCCAACGGCGGATTGATCGGGGCAGGCGTGGCGGCGGTGCCAACACCCACGAGCGCGGAAGATCCAAGCAGCACCGCCAGCAGGCCAGTGCGCATCAGGCGGGGAAGCGAATAAGGCGATTTGGTCATATCATTCTACCTTCGATGAAAGCGGTCGGCGCCAGCACGGTTACCCGCCCTTGCCTTATGGATAAGGATATGGAAGCCCGGCCTGCCGCCCGATGGCACTCAGGTGAATACGGCGTTAGTCGGCCAGCGCGTCCGTCGCATTTGGGTGCGGACGCGTTTTTGCCCGGCGTGCCTGCGCAACCAGGCGCCAGCCGGATCGTTCTACTGTCCACCTGGTCTGCGATTATGCGCCAGTGCAAGTAAGGTGGTGCGCGTTGTGAACCCGAAATCAAAAGCCCTGACGTCGCTAACGCTTGCTGCCCTGCTTACAGTCGGCACCAGCAATTTTCACGCGCGCGCCCAAACGGCGCCCGCGCAACCTGCGCGCGCCCAGCCTGCCCCCGGCAAGCCCGCGGCCGCCGATGACAGCGGGACCATCAAGCGTGCCAATCCAGACATGCGACAGGTGCTGGAAAAGCTGATGCAGCTTGGGGCCAAGCCGCTCGGCAGCCAGACCCCCGAGGAAACCCGACAGGGCCCGTCGCCCGCCGATGCGGACGCTGCGGTGTTGCGTGACCAGGGCAAAAATCCAGCCGCACTGGCGGCAGCAACAGGGGTCACAAAACAAGACCTGACCTACCCAACAGCCGGCACCACGCAAGCGGTCCGCATATACAAACCGAGTAACTCAACCGGCAAGCTGCCAGTTATTGTCTACATCCACGGCGGCGGTTGGGTGATCGCTGACCTTAACACTTATGACAGCTCCCCCATGGCGCTCGCCAAAAAAACCGGCGCTATCGTTGTCAGTGTCGAATACCGCCATGCGCCTGAATTCCGCTTTCCCGCCGCGCATGACGATACCTTTGCGGCCTATAAATGGACGCTGGATAACGCAGCGAAGTTTGGTGGTGACCCCAAGCGCGTCGCCATCGCCGGTGAGTCCGCTGGCGGCAACATGGCGATTAACGTCGCGATCCGCGCGCGCGACGAAAAAATCCAAACGCCATTGCACATGCTGCTGGTTTATCCGGTGGCCGGCACCGATCTCACCACGCCGTCCTATGTGAAGAACGAGCGTGCGATCCCGTTAAGCAAGGCAGCGATGGACTGGTTCGTGAAAAACACCATCCAAAGTCCAGCCGATTTGGCTGACCCCCGGCTGGCCGTGTACGCCAAAGCCAACTTGGCCGGGCTGCCTCCGGCGACCATCATCAATGCCGAAATCGATCCGCTCGCATCCGACGGGCAGTTCCTGGCCGACAAGCTGCGCGCGGCAGGCGTAAAGACTAAGCGTGAGGTGTACACGGGCGTCACCCACGAGTTCTTCGGCATGGACGCAGCCGTCGCCGCCGCGGCCAAGGCCCAGGACTTCGCGGCGCAGGAGCTTAAGGCCGCGTTCGCCACCCGCGTTTCAACCGCCAAATAAAATCGCCATCGCCCGCATCGGGCCGCGCATGGTGCGCGGCCCGATGCCAAATCGCGCTTGTGCTGACGCCGCCCGCCGGATATTCCAGTGCGGAGATTGCCGGGTTAGCACAGTGGTAGTGCAGCGGTTTTGTAAACCGAAGGTCGCGGGTTCAAATCCTGCACCCGGCACCACGCGCCTCGCCTGCCACGCAATCCTGCGTTAGGCCTGCGGTATGACGATGACCTGGTTCCGCCGCTACGCGCTTTTGCTTCCTTTGGCCGGTCTGCTAGCCGGTGGGGTTGCCTGGCTGCTAGGCGCGCCCGACATCGCTACGACTATTTGGGCGGCTAGCGCAGTTCCCCAGGCAGCCCTCGTCGCCGTCGACTTTGTGCAAACCCTGCGTCGCGGACAGCTGGGCGTTGACCTCATCGCGCTGCTGGCGATCGCGGCGGCGATTGCGCTCGGCGAAAGTCTTACAGCTGCGATTATCGCCGTCATGGCCGCCGGCGGCGCAGCGCTGGAGGAATTTGCCGCAGCCCGCGCGCGCCAGGAATTGTCGGCGCTGCTTAACCGCACCCCGCGCGTGGCCCATCGGCTGATTGGCACCGAACTTAGCGATATCTCGGTCGGCGATGTCGTGCCCGGTGACCGGCTGTTGATCAAACCCGGCGAGGGCATTCCGGTCGATGGCGTGGTCGCCACCGCGTCCGCCACCCTCGACGAAGCTGCCCTGACTGGGGAACCGATGCCGGTTACCCGCGCCCAGGGTGGGGCGGTGCGCAGCGGCGTGGTCAACGCCGCCGGTCCGTTCGAGCTTACCGCGACCGCCACTGCCGAAGGGAG
>JACMOQ010000120.1 GCA_014377905.1 Acetobacteraceae bacterium
GCCGTCATGCCGGTGAACAGGATTTGCGACGACCCGGCATAAAGAATGAGCGCCACCAACTGGCTCATCGGGCTGGCCGGCCAAAGGCGCACAGTGATACGCCACAGCGAAACCGCCCCCAGTGCCACCAGCAATGGCCCGGTCAACGCCGCATCGGCGACCATGCCGACCAGCGCTCGCATGCCGGCATTCACCGGCAGATAGGAGGATACCCACACGCTGCGATCGGCAAAGTCGAGGATGAATGCCCGGTTGAGAGCATCGGCAAATGGTTGCCACGATGGACTTATCGGCCAGAAGATCTTTCCATGCGAAAAAATATAGGCATCAAAATTTGCCATTTTTTCGTCGCGCGTCAGGTCGTATCCCTCAAAAACGAGATAATGGCCCGCCCAACAGAAAATCACTATGAAAAGACATATAAAAATAGCTGATTTATTTGAAAAATTAGACGTAATATTGTTGGAATTATTTTTATATTCGAATAGTTTTGACAAATTTATTAAAACGATAATGCCTAAAAATATCAAGTCCTGTTTATAAAACAAACTAAAAGAAAGAAAATTTTCGAGATTAGGGGATAGATATTGTCCAACCGCCGCAATAATGAAAAGTGCAATCAATGTTGTGAAAAAAAATAGTTGACCTTGCCGCAAAGATAATGCTTGCTTGTTCATATATTCATTTGAATTAGACATATATTTGACGACATTTCGAAATATGTGCAACGCGGAACCGCGGGCGACCAGATTATGCCATGTTTGCAAAGCATCACGACAGCAAATCCGGCCAGGCGGGGCAACATTCAGCCGCTTGAAGGCAGCATAGCCGCTTTGCAAGACACCATGGAAGCAATCTTGCGGGGGCCATGCGCTGGCGGGGGCGGACCTGAAGTCGCCAAGGCCGGCAACAGGTCGGTGTTACAACCCGGCGAAATGCGCTTCAACGCCGGTCGCCGCTCACCGCCAGCGCGCCGACCAGTTGCTGCGCCATGCCCGGCCATGAATATGTCCTTGCCGCATAATCCGCCATGGCCTGGCGCTGCGCCGCGGTCATGGCGGGCGCGTCGATCGCCGCGCTGAAACGCGTGGCCGTATCGTCTGGTTCTGAAAGGATGACAGGTACCCCCTTCAGCCATGCCGCAGCGCCAGGGTCGGCCAGTGCACTTTCCGATCCGCAGACTATCGGCAGCCCGCAGGCCATGGCTTCCTGCATGACCAGGGGATAGCCTTCGCCGACACTCGGCAGGATCAACAGGTCGGCGGCGGCATAAAGCTCGGCCAATGATTGTCCCGATCGGCCGCTGACGACGGTGACATTCGGCAGGTTCCAGCCTTTGGGCTGAACCGGCCCCTGGCCGGCGAGCGCGAAATGCAGGTCCGGCCGCGCGCGCGCCAATGCAGCAAGCACCTTCAGCCCCTTTTTTTCGACAAAACGGCCGACAAACAGCATCAATGGCCGATCGAGCGGGATCGCCAGTTCGGTGCGAACCGGGTTGCGTGACAGGGGACTCGGCCGGAAAATCATGCCATCGACCCCGTTGAAGATCGTCAGCGCGGCGGCCTTTGTCGCCGTATCGCCGAACGCCGCGCGGGTCGTTGCGCTGATATAGATCACCCGGTCCGCGCTGCGCAGCATCGGTCGAGTAACCAGCTGGTTGGCGGCCTTCATAGTCCACCGCAGCAGCTTGCTGGCAAAGGGGATGGCCGCGATATGCTGGACCAGGATCACCGGCCTTCCGGCGGTCCGAGCTGCGATCATCGCCGCGATCGATGTCAGGTACAATGCGTCATGAATGATCACCGCATCGCTTTGCCGTACCGCCCCCACCAATGCGCGCAGGGCGGCAGGTGTCGGTATCGGCATCGGCAAGCCGCTCAACCGTTCGATGATGTTGAAACAGCGCAGGCCGATCGCTTCGACCTGGCCGGTATCGGGCGGTGCGTCGCCGTTGCTGGCCGCCCAGGCCGTTTCATGCCCCATTGCTGCGAACTGCCGACACAAATGCCCCGCAACGCGTTCGATTCCGCCGCCATGGCTTTCGAAAAAATGTGTGACCGTCAGTATGCGCACCATTCGCCCCGTTCGCTCCGTGTGATCATCGTGCGAAGTCAGACACGTTCCCACCGCATGGTCAGTTCCAGACGATTGGGGAAAAGCGCCTCGAACGGGCCGTTCCGATATGATCCGCGCGCGATCTGCGTAATGGCAAACCCGCTTTCCGATGCCAGGGATCGCCAGTCATCCATGGTCAGATAGTCAGCCTGCACCATGCCGCTGAAGGGTGTGTTGCCAAGCCAGTCGAGAATCGCCAGCCGGCCATGGTCCAACTGGCTGCGCGCTTCATGGTCCTTGATATACAAGGGGCCGGCAACGGCTTGACGAAGATTGCGGAACAACGGCGCGCGCAATGGAATGGGGATATGGTGCACGACATTGTTGATCGTTGCCGCATCGAAATGCCCGTTCGCGAAAGGCAGCGTCAGGCCGTCAAAAACATGGGTGGGAACGTCCAGCGTCGTGCAGAAACGATCGACGACGTCGACAACGTCAACCGACCCGACAGGAAACATTTCCTTCATGCACTGCGCGATGACACCGGTTCCGCCGCCGACATCGATCAGCTTTTCGTGCGGCCCCGACCAGACGGAGAGCAGGCTGTTCAGCATGACGGTCTGATATGTCGGCTTTTTGTGGCGGTAAAATGCCAAGTGCCTGCAAAGGCTTGCGGCGACAGCACCTTCGGCGATCGGTTCGAAATCCGTCACGGTCCTCGGCCTTCCTCGGGTGGCGGCCGGTGCCGCGTCCGCATCGACCATGCAGTGCCGGCATAATTCACTGCAAGCGAAAGCACGGTGGCGGCAGGTGCGGCGATCACCATGGGCAAGCCCATCCAGGTGAAAAATAACGCCAGCGCCGCAAGGGAAATCGGGATATTGATCGACATGACGGCCGCGTATTTGAAAAAGCCGGCCCATCCTGGCTGCGCCGAGAATGTGAAAAATGTGTGCAAAATATAGCCGATAACTACGACGACGAAAAAAGAACAAAGAACAGCAACAAACATGGACTGCCCAATCCAGTCCAGTGCGATGATGATGACATTGCTTGCGACCATGCAAACTCCCGACGTGATTCCATACCGGATTGGTTGGCCCAGGCCGATCATGCGCTGCGTTTGACGCATTGTGTCACGTAGACACAGCCATTGTTCATCCGGATTGATTCGGGCGTTATCCAGTCTTCAAGCCATCCGCGAAGGTTCATGACAACCGCCATGGTCCCTGCCAGAAACGGCCCGAGCAGGGGAATTCGGCGCAGAAAAAACGCAAAGCCGGTTAGGCGGATCATGGTCGTGGTGGCCAGCGGCCCGACAATCGCGACAATTTCGTCGACACGGAAGGACCGCGTTTCGATATCATGGACCAGCCCCGTCCGCGTCCAGCGTCGATGATCTTCCGGATGCGGATGATACAGCCACGTTCCATGGGTTGAAAGCAACAGCAGCCCACCGTCTTTCAATACGCGAGCGATTTCGGAAAAATACAGGTCGATGTCGCGGACATGCTCCAGCACCTGGATGGAAATGACCATATCGATCGTTGCGTCGGCGACCTGCAAATGGCCATCGGGCGAAATCGCGACGGCTGCATCCCCGCCTAAATCGGCGCCGAGATAGGTTCCTCCGGCTTTTTCGACAAGCGCGCGATACGGCATCGATCCGCAGCCGAAATCCAGCACGACGTCGGCAGGTTTTACATGGCGCGCAACCAGCGGCGCGATGGCGCTGGCCATGCCGCGCAGCATCAACCAGTCGGTATCCCATAACTGCGGTTTCGCCCGCCGGCCGCCCTCAACGCTGTGCATCAGGCGACATCGGTGGCTTGGTCGATGCCGCACGCACCACGGGGGGCGGAAATTCGGCTGGTTTCAAGCGCGAAATCGGCGGTGTTCCCGGCTATGATCGCCAGCACCACGCCGCCAAGCATCATTTGCAGCCCGACCGCGCCTGTCACCGCCGCAAGGACCAGCGGCAAGGTGTTGGGCAGGGCGCTGTAACTGCTTTGTGACCAGTATATGCCGATCGCGGCCAGCGCGCACAGCGAGAGGATGATCAGCGCCAACCCGCTGATCAACATGCTTTCAAGGGTCAAAAGCCCGGCATGCCGGCGCAAAATCGGGCGCAGCGAGCGAAATCCTTCGCGCACACCCTGAAAATGCGTCGCCAGCGCCATCACGCCGGCGAAATGCCCGACGGTGAACAGGAAACCCGCAATGATGGTCCAGCTTGTGCCGAACGGCCCGGAGCCGTCCAGCGCGCCAAGCAGATGGGCCAGCGCCGTCAGCAGCACAATCGATGCCGCCCCCATGGCGACAAGGGCAGGAACGCCGAATGCCCAGGTCGGGCTGAGCATGATCAGATACCGAAGGTGCCGCCACCCGTCGCGCCACGGGCGCAGATGCGGGGGGCGGTCGCGCAGGTCCCGCGAAAGTGTGACAGGCTCTTCGGCGATATTGAAGTTGCGCAGGCTGGCCTTGATGACCATTTCGCTGGCAAACTCCATGCCGGTACCGCTCAACCGCAACGATTCAAACGCATCCCTGGTGATGGCGCGCAGCCCGCTATGGGCATCGCTGATCCCGGGTTTGAAAAACAGGTTGAGGATTCCGGTTAGCACCGGGTTGCCGATATACCGATTTTTCCACGGCATGGCGCCCGGCGCGATCCCGCCCTTGAACCGTGACCCCATGCAAAGGTCGGCGCCGGCCACCAGCCTGCCGATCATCGGAACGCCATCGGTAAAGTCATAACTGCCATCGGCATCGCCCATCAGGACATAACGCCCGGCCGCCGCCTGGCACCCGCCGATCAACGCCGCGCCATAGCCTTTCTGGCGCACGAAAACCACGCGGGCACCCAAACCGGTCGCCAGTTCCTGGCTGCCATCATCCGACCCATTGTCCGCGATCAGGATTTCGCCCGCCAGCCCGTATCGGTCGGCAATCATCTCCAGCGCGCGCCCTGCATTGGCGATGCAATGCGGCAGGCTTTCGACCTCGTTGAGGCACGGCATGACGATAGTGACATCGAGGCGCAGCGTTCCGACCGCTGCTGCTGGTGGCTCGACCAAGATGTTCATTCCCCCGCGCTCCCGAGACTTCACGCCTTACTTCACTATTCCGGCAAAGTTAAGGTTGCCCCAAGCGATGCCGCGGTCGACCGGATCTCGGCGTCGCCGGCCATCGGCCTTGACCAGTCGCTATGCGCGCATCGCCTCGCCCATCCGCCGGATGGCCGCGACCTTCGCGTGCAGCGGCGCCCAGTCATCGGTTTCGGCGATCGGCGCCCATAGCGCTTCGACTTCGTCGATCAGCATGGTGCAGGGTGCGGCGTCGGCCCAATAGGGGTGCGTGGGCGGGGCGGCGGCATAGGCGGGGATGATGGCGCGGAAGGCAGCGAAGGCATCGGACGCATAGGTTTCATCGGCCGGCGAGGCGCCGCGCCGCGTGCCGCGGCGCCAATCGAACCAGAAGCGGTCGGGGTTGATGCCCGAGGTGACAAGCGCGGTTTCGATCGCCTTGACGAGCGCGGCGTCATCATCGGCATTGCGCGGCGCAATGCCGAGCCGGGCGAACAGCGCCGCCATCAGCGCCGCCTGATAGCGGGCGGGAAATGCTTCGAGCGGCGGTTTCAGATCCTCCAGCGGCGCGATCAGACGCAGCGCGCCGGCGAGCTGATAGACATTCCATTGCAACGCCTCGGCCTGCCGCCCGAAGCTGTAGAGGCCGTGGTGATCGAAATAGGCGGCGGTGAAATCGGGGTCCCAGCTTGGTGTGAAGCGCCAGGGGCCGTAATCGAACGATTCGCCGGTGATGTTGATATTGTCGGTGTTGAGCACGCCGTGGACGAAGCCGGCGGCCATGAACTGCGCGGCGAGGCGGCTGCCGGTGGTGACGGCGTGATCGAGGAGCGCGGCGGCGGGGCAGGGGCCCTGCGCGGCCGGCGCGAAATGCCGCAGTGCGTAATCGACCAGCCGGGCCAGCGCCGCTTCGTCCTTCAGATACGCCTGGCGCTGGAAACTGCCATAGCGGACATGGCTGTGGTTCAACCGCACGAGGACGGCGCTGCGTGTCGGGCTGGGTTCGTCGCCGCGATAAAGCGGCTCGCCGGTTTCGATGACCGACAGGGTGCGGCTGGTGGTCAGGCCCAGCGCTTCGAGCATTTCGGTGGCGAGGATTTCGCGGACCGCGCCTTTCAGCGTCAAGCGGCCATCGCCGGCGCGGCTCCAGGGGGTGGTGCCGCTGCCCTTGGTGCC
>JACMOQ010000121.1 GCA_014377905.1 Acetobacteraceae bacterium
GACCTGGAAAATTTGCGGGGCTTCGCGGCCGCCCCATTCTTTCGGCCAGGTCAGGCCGACCATGCCGGCGCGTTGTTTCTTGGCCTGGAAGGCTTTGGCGCGGAGCAGTTCTTCGCCGCTCATGGCGCGGCTGCGGGCGCCAGGTTTGCCGGCCGATTTCAGGGTGGCATTGGTGGACAGGAAGCTGCGGACCTCAGTACGGAACGCGGCTTCTTCGGCAGTGTCATCGAAGTTCATGGGATATAATTCCTTAAGCTGCGTTACGGGCTTCGAGTTCGTTGACCACGCGGTCGCGCCAGAACTGGATGGCGCCGATCGACAGCGCCAGATGTTTGGCGCGGCGGTAATAAAGATGGCAATCGGATTCCCAGGTGAAGCCCATGCCGCCATGGGTCTGGATGTTTTCCTTCGATGCCAGATGGAACGCGTCCGTCGCCGACACCCGCGCGGATGCGGCGGCCAGACGAAGTTCGGCGGACCCGGTATCAAGCGCCCAGGCGCCGAAATAGGCGTTGGAGCGCGCCAGTTCGTTGGCGACGTAAACATCGGCGAGTTTGTGCTTGATCGCCTGAAATGACCCGATCGGCCGGCCGAAGGCGTGGCGGTCGCGGGCGTATTGCACCGCCATGTCGAGGCAGACCGCGGCACCGCCGACCTGTTCAAATGCCAGCAGGATTGCCGCGCGGTCGAGCAGCGCTTCGACCACCGCCCAGCCATCGCCACCGCTGGACAGTGCCTCGGCGGGGGTGTCGTCAAAGTTCAGTTTGGCGGTGTCACGAGTCGGATCAAGGGTTTGGAGGGTTTCCGGATGAACGCCGGTGGCGCGAAGCTCGACCAGCACCAGCGCAATGCGACCGTCTTCGCCACGTGCGACCACCACCGCGACATCGGCCACGCCGCCATCGACGACCGGCCATTTGCTGCCCGACAGCCGCCCGCCGGCGAAGCGCGCGGCGACTTTGGCGGCTTTGGGATTGCCGGTGCCTTCCGCCCATGCGAAGCAGCCAATGGCCTCACCAGCGGCGAATTTCGGCAACCAATGGGCCTTTTGCGCGGCACTGCCGGCCAGCATGATCGCCTCCGCGGCGAAATAGGCGGAAGACGCGAAAGGGATAGGTGCCAGCGAGCGGCCCATTTCCTCGGCGAGCACGCAAAGCCCGAGATGGCCCATGCCGGCGCCGCCGTATTCCTCCGGAATGGCCGTGCCCATCCAGCCCATTTCGGCGATGCCTTGCCACAGCGCGCGGTCATAGGGCGCACGGCCTTCGAGGATTTGGCGGACCTGCTTCGGCGCGGAATGTTCGCCCAGGAACCGGCGCGCCTGGTCGCGCAATTGTTTCAGCTCATCGGAAAAGTCAAAATTCATGGTTGCAATGTCCCATCCCTGGCAAGCGTTGGGCCGTTTTTGCGCGGCCTGCTAGTCCCCTCCGTCCGCCATGAAGGATGGCAAACTACGGGGGCAGGACGCGAGGCTAGACGAAATGCAGCCAGCCCGGCAAACTATCCCCACGGACGCTTTCGGGCGGCCCCGATGCTTGTCTTGAACCAATGAGGAAACCCAGGAAAATGACCAAATTATGCGAAGGCCGCGTGGCCATTGTTACCGGCGCCGGCCGTGGCATCGGGCGTGAACACGCGCTGTTGCTGGCCCAGCACGGCGCCAAGGTTGTGGTGAACGATCTCGGCGGTTCGGCCGATGGCGAAGGCTCGGACGCCACCCCGGCGCAGCAAACTGTTGCCGATATCATTGCGATGGGCGGCCAGGCTTGCGTCAACACTGATAACGTTGCCGACTTCCTTGGTGCGAAGCGCATGATCGATCAGGCGATCGACACCTACGGCACCCTCGACATCGTGATCAACAACGCCGGCATTCTGCGTGACCGGGTTTTGGTCAACATGATGGAAGCGGAATGGGATGCGGTGATCGCGGTGCATTTGAAGGGCACCTTCGGCCCGTCACGCCACGCCGCCACTTATTGGCGCAACAAATCCAAGGAAATTGGTGGTCCGGTGCATGGCCGCATCATCAACACCTCGTCAGTGTCGGGCATTTACGGCAATACCGGCCAGACCAATTACGGTGCCGCCAAAGCCGGAATCGCCGCCTTCACGGTGATCGCGGCGCGCGAACTGAAGCGCTATGGCATCACCGTCAATGCGGTCGCCCCGGTGGCGCAAACCCGCATGACCGAAGGTCTACGCGAGCTGACCGAAGCGGAAAAAGAAGCCCGTCATCCCCGCCGGGTTTCGCCGCCGATCATCTGGATGGCAAGCCTTGAAGCCGGGGATTTCACCGGCCGTATCGTCGAAGCCGGTGGCGACCTGCTGGCAATCGCCGAAGGCTGGCATCGCGGCCCGACCGCCGAGCCGATTGCCGATCCGTCCAAGCTGGGCCCGACCATGATGGACCTGCAGAAGCGCGCCCGGATGAATGCCGGCATGAACGGCAAAGACCTCGACTAGCGCGGCCTTGATGTCAGACGACATCAAGACCGGCCCCTACCCCGCCACCTTCGCCTTGGCCACCCCGGACAAACCGGCGGTGATCAGGGCGGAGGACGGGACGGTGCTGACCTACCGAGACCTCAACGATCAGTCTAATCAACCCGCCCAGTTCCTGTTCGCGCACGGGCTGCGGCGGGGCGCGCCGACATCGTCGGGCCGCTGCTGGACCACATCCCCAATTGCAAAATCCGCCTGATGATTGACCGTACCTTCTCGGGCTGGGATGCCTACGAACCGACGATTGCGGCCTTCCCCACGACACCGATCCCGGCGAAGCGGTGAAAGCCATCGTCAAACTCGCCGATGGTGTTAGACCGGGCGCCGAAATTGCCGCTGAACCGACCGAGTATTTGCGCCACCGCGTGGCGCGCTACATCATGCCGAAATCGATCGACGTCATCGTCGATGAAATGCCGTGCCTGCCAACCGGCAAACTCTACACACAGGCGCTGCGTGACCGTTACCCAAGCTAAACCAGGAGGGAACCTAAAATGCTCGACCCGAAACGACCGAAGCCTCTGCCAACCCCGGAAACCCAGCATTTCTGGGACGGAATGAAGCGCGGCGAATTGCTGCTGCAAAGGGACAAGGACACCGGCGAAGTCTACTTCCCGCCGCGCCCCTTCGTGCCCGGCACTGGCAGCACCAACATCGAAGTCTTTAAGGCCTCGGGCAAAGCCATCCTTTACAGCTACGTCATCCACGCCAATCCCGCGCCCGGCTTCACCCCGCCCTACGCCATCGCGGTGGTGCAACTCGCCGAAGGCCCGCGGATGATGACCAACATCGTCGATTGCCCGCAAACCCCGGAAGCCCTGGTGCTCGACATGCCGCTTGAACTCGCGCCCACCGTGCTTGACGATACCATCACCCTTCCCCTTTTCCGTCCGAGCAAGGCGTAATCAGATGTTGAAACCTCGCGATATTGCGGTTGTCGGCGCCGCCGAAACCACCGGCCTGGGCAAAATCCCCGGCATGTCCAACCTCCAGCTTCACGCCGATAGCGCGCTCAACGCGCTCAAGGACTGCGGCCTCAAAATCACAGACATCGACGGCATTGCGTGCGCCGGTGAAAGCCCGACCAACCTCGCGCATTATCTCGGCATCGTGCCGAAATATGTCGATGGCACTGCCGTCGGCGGCTGCTCGTTCATGATCCATGTCCGCCATGCCGCAGCCGCAATCTCGGCCGGGCTCTGCACCACCGTGCTGATCACCCACGGCGAAAGCGGATCATCGCGCATCGGCCTCAATCGC
>JACMOQ010000122.1 GCA_014377905.1 Acetobacteraceae bacterium
GCATCTGACAGCAACATCGCCAGATCGCGGCCGACTTTGCCGCTGGGCTGGCTGGTGTCGGCGATGTGGCTGACCACGATGCGGGTTACCCGGGGATCGGCGCCGCCGACCGTCAGGCTTTCCCAGTCGGGTTCCATCAGCACAATCCGCCCGCCGGCACGCACCACCCAGGCGAGTTGCGCAACCGCAGCGGCGGGTTCGTCAAGGGTTTGCAACACCCGGTCCATCCGTGCCGTGTCAAAGCTGCTGGCATGAAAGGGCAGGTCGTAGCTATCGGCGACCTTGAATTTCAAGCGGTCCCGCTTGGCCTCGGTGCGGCCAAGCGCATTTGCAATCGCTGTGGGGTTGGGATCGGTGCCGGTTACCTGGCCATCAATGCCGACTAGATCGAGCAGGGTCTCGGCGTCACGCCCGCTGCCGCATCCGGCGTCGAGCACGCGGTGGCCCGGCCGAACGCCGAGCAATGCAATCGATCGGGCCTTGATCGGTGCGATTGCGGCGGCAATTGCCGGGCCCCAGTCAGGCGCAGTCATGCCGCAACTCCCTTTCCACGCCCGCGTTCAGCCAATGCCAAGGCCGAGGTCAGCACCATGAACCCGACCGACAGCATAAACACCATCACCGGCAGGCCGTGGTCCATGATCCAGCCGAACATCAGCGGCCCGACCGTGCCACCGATATTGAACCCGGTCGAGACAATGCCGAACACCCGGCCTTCCGCGCCCTTGGGAGCTGCGGCGCGCACCAGCATATCGCGCGACGGCATGATCATGCCGGACAGGAAACCGGCCATCGCCATCGCGGCAATCAACCCAACCGGGGGCAAATCCACCAATCCGATCAGCAGCACCATGCCGGCTGTAGCGCCAAACCCGATTGCGGCAACATCGCCGTGGCGGCGGGTTTTGTCGGCGATATAGCCGCCGGTCAGCACCCCGAACGCAGACGAAAACATTAATGCGGTGAGCGCTGCGTTGCCGACCGATAGCGGGGTGGCAAAGCGGTCGAACAACGCCACGACGGAGAAATTCTGCAATCCGCCCATCGACAGCGCCAGCAAGGTAAAGAACCCGATCAAGGCGATGACCCGCGGTGTGACCAACCCATTGGCGCTGCCAGTCGCGCGCGCTAGGATCCGCGGTGCGGCGGCTGGCAGGAACATCACCGGAATGGCGGCAAGCGGCCCCAACAGCCCCGCCACCACCAGCGCCACCCGGACATCGCCATAGGCCACCAGCCCAAGCAGCAGGCCGGGGGTGATGGCGCCACCCAGAAAGCCGGCGAAAGTGTGGATTGAAAAAGCGCGGCCCATGCGCGCTTCGCCGATATTGGCCGATAGCAGCGCGTAGTCGGCAGGATGATACACGCAATTGGCAAACCCGGCCGCGACGGCTGCCGCCAGCAGCATCGGATAGCTCGGCCAGATGCCGAGGCTGATGAAGGCAGCCCCGCCGAGCAGTAGGCCGGTGCCCAGCACGGTGCGCGCGCCATAGCGGTCGACGGCGAATCCGGTGGGCGTCTGCCCGATCACCGATGCGATATTAAACAAGGTCAGCGCCCAGGCGAGTTCGACGTAATCAACCCCAAGCTGCGCCCGCAGCAACGGAAATAATGGTGGGAACACGAACACGTGGATATGGCTGACCAGATGGGCGCCGCAGATTTTCGCCAGCAGGCTGATCTCAGAGGCTTCAAAACGCTTCGACATTTATTGCACCCGATGCAGCAAATCCGCGCCCGCTAGCAGGCGGCGGCAATTTTCGGAGGCGAGAACAAGGCTGCGGTCGAACGTGCCCGAGGTCAGCCAGGCGACATGCGGGACGACGACGACGTTGGACCGCGCGAAAAGCGGATGGTCGGCGGGCGCCGGTTCGGTGGCAAAAACGTCCAGCCCCGCACCGGCCAGATGGCCCGATTGCAGCGCCGCCAGCAGGGCCGCTTCATCAACCAGCCCGCCGCGCGCGGTGTTGATCAAAATCGCCCCCGGCTTCATCCGCGCGAAAGCTTGCGCGGCGAACATGCCAGCGGTGGCTTGGGTTTGGGGAATATGCAACGACACAATATCCGATTGCGCCAGCAGGTCATCGAGGCGACGATAGCCCGGATCGGCGCTCACGGTGCGGCTGTGGAACAGTACCGTGCATCCCAACGCCTGCAATACTGGCGCGAGCGCGTGCGGCACCGCGCCATTGCCGACCAGCCCAACGGTCTTGCCGCCGAGTTCGCCAAAACTGTCTTGGGCGGCCGGCGTGCTCGCCCAGACGCCTTTGCGCAACCCGGCGTCGAGCTGGGGCAGGCGGCGCAACACCGACAGCATGAGCAGCAGAGCCATTTCCGCCACCGCCGGCGCATTGCTGCCGGGCAGGTTGCAGACTGGAATACCCCGCGACGCGGCTGCTGGCAGGTCAATCGTGTTGACCCCCACGCCAATCTTCTGGATCAGGCGCAATTTGGGCGCGCCGGCAATTACCGCGGCTGTGCACGGCTTCAAGACATGCCATAGCACCTCGGCCTCGGTCATGGCGGCGGCAAATCCACTGTCATCGGCTTCCGGGCAGATGGTGACGTCCAGCCCCGGCAATGCGGCCAGCCGCGCGGCAAGGGCAGGGCCGGCGGTATAGTGGAAAACCACCTTCATTGCGGTCGTGACCGCCCCAGCCCGGACGCGCCGGCAAAGACGGCGGCACCGCCAAGCGCTTCCTCGATGCGTAAAACCTCATTCCATTTCGCCATGCGTTCTGACCGGGTGAAACTCCCGACCTTGAGCTGCCCGGTGCCCCAGCCGATCGCCATGTGGACGATGCTGACATCCTCGGTTTCGCCCGACCGTGCCGAAACGATGCCGGCATAGCCGACCGATTTCGCCGCCTCCCAAGCCGCTTTGGTTTCGGTCAGGGTGCCACGCTGATTGGGCTTGATCAGCACCGTGTTGGCGGCCCCATTGCTGGCCGCCGCACGCACCCGGGCAGCGTCGGTGACCAGGAAATCATCGCCAACCACCTGCACCTTGTGCCCAATTGCGCGGGTGAAGTTGGCAAAACCGATTTCATCATCCTCGGCGAGCGGATCTTCGATGGAAATGATCGGATAGCGGTCGATCCAGCCCACCAGCATTTCGCCCATCGCGTCGCGATCCAGGGTCCGGCCTTCAAGCCCAAGCTTATAGACGCCGTTGGAGCCAAATTCGGAGGCCGCGATATCGAGCGCGATGCTGACCTGGTCGCCAGGGATCAGCCCAGCACGTTCAATGGCGCGCACCAGCATTTCCAGCGCCTGTTCGTTGGTGTTGAACGACGGCCACCAGCCGCCTTCATCGGCAACGCCGACCAAAGTGCCAGTGTCGGCCATCAATTTCCCGGCAGCGCGATAAACCTCCGCCGTCCAGTCCAAAGCTTCGGCGAAATTGCGCGCGTTCGGGCAAATTACCATGAAATCCTGGATATCGACCCGCCGCCCGGCATGGGCACCGCCGCCAAAAATCTGGATTTGCGGCAGCGGGATCAAGCTGGTCTCGGCGCCGAGATAGCGAAACAGCGGCTTGCCGGCCGCGGCCGCGGCGGCATGGGCGGCGGCCAGCGACACCGCAAGCGTCGCATTGGCGCCCAGTTTCGACTTGTTCGGCGTGCCATCCAGCGCGATCAGCGCCGCATCTATGGCTGTCTGGTCGGCACCGTTCATTCCCGTGATCGCGCGCGAAATGGCGAAATTGATGTTGTCGACCGCGCGGGTCACGTCGTAGCCGCCAAATTCGTCGCCGCCGTCGCGCAGGTCGAGCGCCTCGCCCGATCCGGTGGACGCGCCTGCGGGCGCAACCGCCCTCCCGGTGGCGCCGCCTGCCAGCATGACATCGGCTTCCACCGTCGGCCTGCCGCGGCTGTCCCACACCCGGCGGCCATGGATGTAGA
>JACMOQ010000123.1 GCA_014377905.1 Acetobacteraceae bacterium
CAGCGTCGGCTTCTTCGATCGCATCGCCATCGACAAGGCACCGGCCACGGCTGCGGCATCATGGCCATCAACCGCCTTGGTCGCCCAGCCGGCGGCGGCGAAGCGCTTTAATTGGTCTTCCGATGTGGACAGAATGGTGCCGCCATCGATGGAGATCGAATTATCGTCCCACAGCACTGTCAGCCGATCGAGTTTGAGATGCCCGGCAAGGCTGATCGCCTCCTGGCTGATGCCTTCCATTAAACAGCCATCGCCGACGATCACCCAGGTGCGGTGATCAACCAGACTTTTGCCGAAGCGTGCCGCCAGCAGCCGTTCGGCGATCGCCATGCCGACCGCGGTGGCCAGACCCTGGCCGAGCGGGCCGGTGGTGGTTTCAATCCCCGGTGCCTCGCCGAATTCGGGATGCCCGGCGGCCGGGGAGTGCAGCTGGCGGAAATTCTTGATGTCGGCGATTGTCATCCCGGACTGGCCGGTCAGATGCAGCAGCGCGTAAAGCAGCATCGATCCATGTCCGGCGGATAGCACGAAGCGGTCCCGATCGGGCCAGCGCGGGTCGGCGGCATCGTATTTTAGCGCGCGCGACCAGAGTGCAGTGGCCGCGTCCGCCATGCCCATCGGCATTCCCGGATGTCCGGAATTGGCGGCTTGGGCCGCGTCGATCGCCAGCACTCGGATCGCGTCTGCCATCAGGCGCGCCGGCGTTTTCGGCCGCGCGAGGATTTCAGCTTGTTCGGCGAGCGCCGGGTTTTCGGACGAGGTTTCGGCGATCGATGCCATAGGATGCGCTCCTGCGCCGCAAATGCGGCCTGGGTGTGGCGGCGCTATTACGTTTCACAGCGCGGCGCGGCAAGAGTGAGGGGGTTCAACGCGGTTGCAAACTGGATGATTGCATCTGTTGCCATGTCGACGATAGAAATTGCGTGGGCACCTGTTTAGCACCTTTCCACTGTCGTTCGAGCGCATACGCCGAGCAGGGAATCCTATCCTCCGGATGGCTCATTTGCATCGCTTCCCGATCCGCGTAGAGTGCAACCCAGCCGCCACAGCTACGCGCGGTGGGAAACAGATCGAGGACACCAACCATGCTCAAACGGACCATGCTTGCCGGCGTCGCAACGCTCGCTGCGGCACTCGCCTTGGCGGCCGCCCCCGCCAACGCGCAAATCAAGATCGGCGCCGCCGGCCCGATGACCGGCAATTACGCAAGCTTCGGCAAGCAGTTAAAAGACGGCGCCGAAATGGCGGTCGCCGACATCAATGCCGCCGGCGGTGTGCTCGGCCAGAAAGTGCTGCTGGAACTCGGCGATGATGCCTGCGACCCTAAGCAGGCGAATTCCGTCGCGCAGTCGATGGCATCCAAAAAGATCGTGATGATGGCAGGACATTTCTGTTCGTCTTCGTCGATCCCGGCAAGCAAGGTTTATGCTGAAGAAGGTATCTTGCAGATCACCCCGGCATCGACCAACCCGAAATTCACCGAAGAAGGCAGCTGGAACACGTTCCGCACCTGCGGGCGTGACGATCAGCAGGGTTTGGTTGCCGGCACCTTCCTCGCCAAGGAATATAAAGGCCGCAAGGTCGCGGTGCTTCACGACAATACCGCGTACGGCAAAGGCCTCGCCGATGAAACCAAAAAAGTGATGAACAAGGCCGGCCTGACCGAGACCATGTACGCCGCCTATGTCCCCGGCGAGAAAGACTACTCAGCGCTGGTCAGCAAGATGAAGCAGGCCAAAATCGATGTCATCTATATCGGCGGCTATCATACCGAAACCGGACTGATTATCCGCCAGGCCAAGCAGCAGGGCATGAACCCGACCGTCATGGGTGGCGACGCGCTGGTGACCAGCGAATACTGGCAGATCACCGGTGACCAGGGCGAAGGCACTATCATGACCTTCCCGTCTGATCCGCGCCGCCGCCCGTCAGCTGCCAAGGTTGTCGCCCAGTTCAAGGCGAAGGGCACCGATCCGGAAGGCTACGTGCTCTACACTTACGCCGCGATCCAGGAATGGGCCGCCGCCGCCACCAAAGCCGGCACGACCGATCCGAAGAAGGTTGCCGAAACCCTGAAAGCTGGATCCTGGGATACCGTGCTCGGCAAGATCAGCTATGACAAAAAGGGCGATGTCACTGAAAGCGACTACGTTTTCTACATCTGGCACAAGGGTAACTACGCCGAAATGTAATCTGGCGTAACGATCACAAATCGGGCGTCCCCGGGTTGTTGCTTGACACCCCTGGGGCGCCCGAACTATGTCCAGCGTCCGCCGGGAATGGGCGCGTAGCTCAGCGGTAGAGCATTCGCTTCACACGCGAATGGTCACAGGTTCAATCCCTGTCGCGCCCACCATTCCCTGGCGATCCCTTTCATACGGAGAGTCTGCGATGGCCAACAGCGTCGAAATGGCGACCGAGAGCATCGAGCACGTCGAACACGCGGCCCACGCCGACACTGGTGCGCGAAAGGTTGCGCTGCTGATTGCGGCTTTGGCGGCGGCACTCGCATTGTGCGAAATGGGAGAGAAGGCGGCGCAGAATTCTTATCTGACCCACCACATCCAGGCCAGCGACGACTGGGCACAATTCCAGGCCAAGACCATTCGCATGAACATGTTTGCGATCCAGGCCGATATGCTCGGCAGCCTGCCCAATGCCGCCGAGCCTGCACAAGCCAAGAAAATCACTGATGCGCGCGCAACTTCCACCCGCATGAATGACGATCCTGAGGCTGGCAACGGGCGCAAGCAGATGACCGTGAAGGCCCAGGCATCGGAACGGCTGCGAGACGATGCTTTCCATGTCTATCATTTGTTCGAACGCGTCGTCAGCGCCTTGCAGCTGTCGATCGTGCTGGCATCGGTTTCGGTGGTAACGCGGGTAAAACAGCTCGCTTGGGCGGGCGGCATCCTGGGCGGTGGGGCTGCAATCTATGGCGCGCTGGTGGCGCTGCACATCGTTCATTAAACGCGGGCGTGGAAGACGCGGAGGCAAACTGGGGGCGGACTGGGGCCGCCCCCGCTGCTTGCCAGTTACGGCACCCCAGCCTCGCCCAAATCCCACCAGATGCCGGTATACGCCGCGAGACCCTCACGCGCCGGGGCGATCAGGAAATGCTCATTCGGGCCATGCTGCTTGCAGCCATTATAGCTGTGCGGGATCCACACCAGCGGCACGTGCAGGTGATCGACAAACACATCGCCAGGTAGCCCGCCGCCGCCATTGGGGATGACCTGGACGTGTTTGCCGAGCGATTTTTCCATGCTCGACACCGCCCATTTCACCCAAGGGTGGTCAAGATCGGTGCGGCTCGCCGGCATGCGAATACCGGGGTTTTCGATTTTTACCTCGGGGAAGCCCGCCGCATCGAGATGGCGGCGTAACGCGTCCCCAAACCCAGCCACATCGCTATCGACGGTATAGCGGATCTGGCAATGCGCGCGGGCTGACGGCGACACCGCATTGACCGGGTTTTCCGGCTTGCCGGCGACCATGGCGAGTACGATGAAGCTCGTCCAGCCAAAGACTTTTTCGGCGGCACTGAAACCCGGTTCGCCCCAGTTCGGGTCGATGGTGGCCGATGCCTCGCTTGGCAGTTCAAGACCCGCGAGCGCGCCACGCACCTGGGCCGGCAGGCCGTTCCTGGGCAGCCAGTCGCGCACCAGGATTTTGCCATGTCGGTCGCAGATCGCGCTGATTGCATGAGCCAGCACGATGGCTGGATCGACGATCATCCCGCCCCAATTGCCGGAATGGACGCCGCCCGGCCGCAATGAAAGCGACAAATCGCAATGCCAGGTGCCACGGGTGCCTGCGGTCACGGTCGGGATCGTCGCGTCAACCCGCGGGCCGTCGGATGCGATCAGCACGTCGGCGGCCAACATTTTAGCGTTGGCGGCAACAAATTCGCGCAGGCCTGGTGACCCGAGCTCCTCGCTGGTTTCCAGCACCATCTTGATGTTGAACCCGAGCTTGCCATTGCGGGCCGCGATGACTTTTTCGAGCGCGGTCAAGTTTAGCGCATGCTGGCCTTTGTTGTCGGCCGTGCCGCGCCCGTACCAGCGATCGCCAACTTCAACCAGCTTCCACGGTTGAAGCCCCGCATCCCACTGATCGTCCAGGCCGCGCACAGTGTCACCATGTCCATAGGTCAGCACGGTTGGCCGGGTCGGGTCCTCGATGCGTTCGGCGGTCAGGATCGGGCCGCACCCAGGCTTGGGATTGGCATGCACCCGGACCGTAAACCCCATGGTTTCGAGCCACGGGCGGATAACGCCGTCGAGATAATGCCAGACGTCTTTTTCGTGCGCCGGCTCCTGCATTGTGCTGGGGATTGCCACCAGTTCCGCGAGCCGGTCGCGAAAACTTCCGGCATCGAAAAATGCCAAAGCCTGGGATATAACTGTCTCACGCGTGTCCATTGAGCCCTCCTTGCGGGGCGCCAAGCTGCCATCCAAGCGACCATAGGTCCAGCCTCCCGGCAATAAATGGGTAACAAGACGTTAATCCGCGTGAACGCCTGTTTTGACAGTTGTCGTGAAAATTACCACGTGATTGCGTCACATCACGCCATTGTGAGCGGGAGACGAATGATGTGCTCATTTAAGTTGAAAATATTGCGGATTTTTTATGCCGCAATCATAATCGCTACAGGTATTTTCGGTGCGGGCCCCGCGCAGGCGGTGCTGCAGACGTTCTCCGGGCCATGGGATCCGACCGCCGCAAATAGTGGGTTTTCGTTGCGCGCCACCGCCCCGGGGAGCTCGGCGACGATGGAGTTATCGTCGGATCGCACCCTCTTCATTGCCCACCTGACCCTGGCCAATTGCTATCATGGCTGCGGCGCATTTTATCTTGATAATGTATCGGGCAACCTGCCGTATGGCCATGTGCAGTTTGAGTGGGTAGTCTCGACATCTGACATGACCACTGACGGCCAGATTGCCATCGATGGCGCCGATATCACAATAAATGACGGCGCCCGGGATATTCTGCTCTACCCCTCGCAGTTTAGCGGATCGGCTGATATTGATTATCAGGGTGGAAGGTTCACCTTTTTCAATATTGGAATTGGTGCAGAAACTACCGGAAACACCACTGCAGTTTTGGAATTCGGATATTTCTCGGCGCCCGATGCGCCACGCAGGACTTTGTCGCGCAACAGCAACGCCGTAACGTCAGTGGTTGAACCCGCTGGGATGGCAATCTTTCTACTTGGTGTCGTGGCGCTGTTTTGGCTGCGCGGGAAACGTCCGGGTAACCTGCACTGATCAGCTTGTCGCCGGTCCGCAACGGTTCCAGATCACCGGCTGGGCCGCATTTTCCTGGACCTGGACGTGCTCCTCGCCCATCAACATCATCCGGATCTGCGTGCCTGCTCCAGGGTCGCTGGCAGGCACGGTATAGGTGAAAGAATGACGGCCGTAATCGCCCTGGGTGCGGGTGCCGGCGGGCGTCAGGATAGTTGCTCCCTGAATGACCATTCGCTGGCCCTGTGCCTTGCACCATGCGCCATCAATGGAATCCGCGTGCGCGGCCGGTATCGCGAAAACCATTCCGATAGGAAAAAGCAGCTTGCGTATCATCGCCACATTGCCCTTCAAGTTACACTTCGCCGCACGTTGAACTGGGGCTGCTTCCAGGTTTCTTCGGTCAATATACGGCGAAGTAATTCAACCGCATCCCACAGCTCGGCAAAACCAAGATAAAGCGGCGTCATGCCAAAGCGTAACACATCGGGCGCGCGAAAATCGCCGATAACGTTATGCGCAATCAATGCCTGCATGACCGGATAGGCGTTTGGGTGCGCCACCGAAACCTGACTGCCGCGCCTGGCCGCATCGGCGGGGGAAATGATTTCTAGCCCGAAGCCGGCGCATCGTTGCTGCACCAGCCGGGCAAATACATCCGTCATCGCCACGGATTTGGCCCGGACTGCGGCCATCGGCGCCTCCAGCGCGAGATCGACGCCGACTTCGAGCGCCGCGATGCTGATCATTGGTGCCGTGCCGACGGTTGCACGCGCGATCCCGTCTGCCGGGCGGAAAACTGCTTCGAACGAAAACGGCGCCACATGGCCCCACCAGCCGGTAATCGGGAAGCGCACATCGGCCAACAGCCGTGGTGCAACATACAAAAACGCCGGTGCGCCAGGCCCACCATTGAGGTATTTGTAGCCGCAGCCAACGGCGAAATCGACATCTGCGCCAGCGAGATCGACTGGCACCGCGCCGGCGGAATGGGCAAGGTCCCACACGGTGAGCGCGCCAGCGGCGTGGGCGGCTTCGGTCAGCCCCGCCATGTCGAACATGGCGCCGGTGTGATAATTCACATGGGTCAGCATCAGCACGGCAACGCTATCATCGAGGGCGGCGGCGATTTCGTCGGGGGCCACCATCCGGACCTCATGGCCCTGTGCCAGCAATTTCGACAAACCCTGGGCGATGTACAGATCGGTCGGGAAATTACCAGGCTCGGTCAGAATTACCCGCCGTTCCGGACGGGCTGCCAGCGCCGCACCCAACAGCTTGAACAAATTGACACTGGTACTGTCGCCCACCGCCATGCCGCCCGGTGCCGCCCCGATTAGCCGGCCGATCTTGTCGGCAATGCGGCCGGGCAGCTCCATCCAGCCGGCTTCGTTCCAGCTCCGGATCAGGCCGGTGCCCCATTCCTGTTCAACCATCGCCGACACCCGTCCGGCTGTTGCGCGCAGCATCGCGCCCAACGAATTGCCATCAAGGTAAATCACCCCGGCGGGCAAGCTGAACCGCTCGCGGAAACCGGCCAGGGTGTCGGCACGGTCCAAGGCGGTCAGATCTTCGCGGGTCAGGGCAGAGGTGGTCATGATGGTTCCGATCGGTGAAAGTCGAGATGCTGCGACAGCCGGCGCGCTGCCGCAAGCTTAACCCCGCACTGGCAGTCGCAGCACGGCGCGCAGCCCTGGGGCGTTGTCCTCCAGGGCCAAACTGCCACCATGGAGCAGCGCTACTGCCTGCACGAGCGCGAGTCCGAGGCCCGAGCCGGGGGTGGAACGTGCCCGTTCGCCGCGGAAAAACCGCTCGACCGCCTGACCGCGCTCGGCGCTTGGGATACCGGGACCCGCATCGGCAACTGTCACGTCGAGCCGATTTGCCGAGGTCGACGCAGCAAGCCGGATCATGCCGCCCGATGGGGAGAATTTTAGCGCATTGTCGAGCAGATTTGCGACTGCCTGCTGGATCATCTCGCGGTCGCCATAGGCCACCAAGCCGTCTGGAACGTCAGTTGCCAGGACGTGTCCGCCATCCTCGGCGACCGCCTCGTACAACTCAGCCAGATCGCGCAGCAGGCTGGAAATATTGACCGCGCTGAAGGCGGAACGGCGTGCGCCTGCCTCGATTTCGGCAATGCGCAGCAAGGCCTGGAAGATCGCGACGATGCCGTCGAGATCAACCTGCGCGCGCTCAATCGCGGCGCGCAAATCCGCCGCGCTGTGGGCGTGGTTGCCGGCGTCTTCAAGCCGCATCCGGGCACGCGCGATTGGTGTACGCAGATCATGGGCGATGGCGTTGGACACTTGCCGCACCCCGTCCATCAGGCGCGCAATGCGTTCCAGCATGTCGTTGATGGTTTCTGCGAGCAGATCGAACTCGTCGCCATCGCCGGTCACCAGCACCCGGCGGGTGAAGTCCCCGGAACTGATAGCGGCAGCCGTTGCGGCAACGTCGGCCAGGGTGCGGCGGAACAGCCCACGCACCGCCCAGGCACCAACCAGCCCGAGCAGGGACGCGATCACCGCCGCCCATAGCATCGCGTCATAGATTACCCGGCGCAGTTCTGCCCGCACCTGGACATCCCGGCCGATCAGCAAATGGTAGCCGTTAAGAAGGTCGAAATGATGCAGCCGCACAAGCGTGCGCCGCTTGCCGCGCTCGACTGGCACTTCAAACCAATCTGAATCCATCGTCACTGGACGCGGCCAGCCAACCAGATTGCCGCGAATGGGGCGGAAATCCGGGGTCACCAGCAGATAGATCGCGTCGGCATCAATATTGCCTGCCAGCCGTTGCTCGATCGTGTCGACCAGGCCCGGCAGGCCAAACAGATTATAGCGTTCGCGCAGGCCCTGGCTGTCCGCATTGATCGCGGCGTCGGTTTCACGGTCAAGGAGGCCCGCGGTGGACCACACCAGGAACGCTGCCAGCGCCAATGCGCTGACGCCAAACAACGACGCATAGATCATCCCAAATCGAACCCCGGCGGAGCGAAAAAACCTGTCCCGACGGGTCGGCATTTCGACTATGGCGCTTCTGGGCGCAGCATGTAGCCGGCGTTGCGCACCGTGTGGATCAGCGGGCTGGCAAAGGGCTTATCGACCTTCTGGCGCAAACGGGAAACGTGGACATCGATCACATTTGTTTGTGGATCGAAATGATAATCCCACACGCCCTCCAGCAGCATCGTCCGCGTTACCACCTGGCCGGCGTGGCGCATGAGGAATTCGAGCAACCGAAATTCACGCGGTTGCAGGTCGATTTTTTGCCCAGCACGCCGCACGCCGCGTGAAAGCAAGTCCATCTCCAGATCGGCGACCACAACTTTTGTCTGCGGCCCTTCACCTTTGCCACGCCGTGCCAGCGCTTCGACCCTTGCCAGCAATTCGGCGAAGGCGAACGGTTTGGTCATATAGTCATCGCCACCGGCTTTCAGGCCGCGCACCCGATCATCGACCTGGGCCATGGCAGACAGAAACAGCACCGGGGTGTTGTTGTTTTGCGACCGCAAGGTTTCCAGCAGGCGCAAGCCATCTACCCCGCCGGGCAGCATGCGATCGAGCACGATGGCGTCGAAGGTTTCGCTTGCCGCCATGAACAACCCGTCGCGGCCATTATTCGAGTGTTCTACCACATGGCCGACTTCCTTGAGGCCTTTGACGATGAAGTTGGCAACGTCTTTGTCATCTTCGACCACCAGGATGCGCATATCAGTGTCCTTTGTTCATTTCTTATTCGGTGCTGGCAGGGCGGCGCCCGACCGTTACGTCGAGCGACATTTCCTTGGCAGCCCGGCGCAGCGCCAACCGCACCGTGCCGCCAGGGGCGACAGCGGTGATGGCCTTGATCGCGTCGCGGGCGCTTTCCACCGCCAGGCCGTTGACCCGCAGGATCACATCCCCTGGCTTCAGCCCGCCGCGCGCGCCGGGGCCGCGCGCCACGACATCGGTGATGCCGGCAGCAAAGCTAATCCCGGCGTCGTTCGGCACATCGGTCAGACCAACGCCGAGGAACCCGCGATCCACCCGCCCGGTTAAGCGCAGATCGGCCACCACTTTGCTGACCAGATCGGACGGAATGGCAAAGCCAATGCCGACCGAACTGCCGGTGGGGGAATAGATGGCAGTGTTCATCCCGATCACCCGACCATCCATGCTGAACAGCGGTCCGCCAGAATTGCCAGGATTGATCGGGGCATCGATCTGGATGAAATCATCGGCGCCGCCGCCAAGATCGCGCCCCCGAGCCGACACAATCCCCGCAGTAACCGACCCGCCAAGCCCGAACGGATTTCCGGCGGCCAGCACCCAATCGCCGACCTCCATCACCCGACTGTCACCCCAGGCGAGTGCGGGCAGTCGCCCCGGTGCCTCGACCTTGAGGACGGCAATATCAGTTACTTCATCAGCACCAATCAGTTTGGCGGGAAGTTGTGTGCCATCTGACAGAATGACCACGATCGCCTCGGCATTAGCGACGACGTGATTGGCAGTAACGACCACGCCACTGGCATCAATAATGAAGCCAGAGCCCAGACCATTGACCTGGCGCTTTTGCTGACGTTCGCGAAATTGGCGCTGCAATTGCGGCGGCAAAAACGGCACCGGCGCGCGCGGCGCCACGTTTTCGGTCACCGCGATGTTGACCACCGATGGCATGACCTGTTTCACCAAAGGGGCAAAACTGTCCGGTCCGGTCCGCGCAAAGGCAAACACCGGCAGCAGCGCAAACGAGGCACCCAATATAAAGCGACGGGTCGGCACAGGCATTAAGGGGCTCCGGATTGCAACGGTTCTGCCTGTGTAGGTGGGATGCGCGGGTTCCACAACAAGATCGCTGTTATATTAACGCCTTGTCAGGTTTGATGCCTGGAGGCCCGACGCATGACGACCTATTTTTTCCGCACGTCGTGCAAAATCCCATCGCGCCGCATCTCGGCGATTTCATCGGCGTGGAACCCGAATTCACCCAGCACCTCATCAGCATGTTCCGAATAGCGCGGCGGCTTGCGCCGTGTGCCGCCAGGGGTGCGGGACAGTTTGATCGGCGTGCCAAGCCCGCGGTAGCCGTCGAGCTCGGTCACCATTTGCCGCACGTCGGTATGGGGGGCGGCCATCGATTGATCGACAAACAGCACCGGCCCCGCCGGCAAGCCCATTTTCAGCAGCTTGATGCAGAGTTCGTGCCCGTCCTGATCTGCCAGCAGCGGGGCGAATTCCGCCATCAGCGCCGGGCGGTTGACCAGCCGATCGGCGTTCTTGATGAAGCGCGGATCGCGGCCAAGCTCGGGTTTGCCGAGCGCCTCGCACATCTTGGTGAACTGCCCGTCATTGCCCGATGCGACGAAAATCTCACAGGTTTTAGTCGGGTATTTTTCGTAGGGCGCGAGGTTGGGGTGGGGATTGCCCATCGGCAGCGGGCGCTTGCCGGACAAAAAGAAATTGGCCGCCTGCGGGTGCAGCAGCGCCATGCCGCAATCATGGAGCGTCATATCGAGATATTGGCCGAGGCCCGATGTTTTGCGTTCATGCAGCGCCATCAGAATTGCGATGACCGAATAAAGACCGGTCGCCAGATCGACCACCGGAGTGCCCATGCGCATCGGGCCGGTGGTGGGGTCGCCGTTGATCGACATCAGCCCGGTGAAAGCCTGCAGGATTGCGTCATAGCCGGGCAAGCCGCCGAGCGGTCCTTCGGCCCCGAAGCCAGAAACCCGGCAATGGATCAAGCTGGGGAATTTCGGCGCCAGGTCGGCTTCGTAGCCAAGACCCCATTTCTCCATCCCGCCGGGCTTGAAGTTTTCCACCAGAATGTCGGCGCCTTCCAACATCCGCAGCAGAATTTTGCGTCCGGCCGGCTTGCCGAGATCGAGCCCGATCGACCGCTTGTTGCGGTTAATGCCGAGAAAGTAGCTGGCATCGTCGCCAAGAAACGGGGGGCCCCAGTCGCGCACTTCGTCGCCTTGTGGCGGTTCAACCTTGATGACCTCGGCACCGTGATCGGACAGGATCATGGTGCAATAGGGGCCGCCGAGCACGCGGGTCAGGTCGATCACCTTGAGGCCGGCAAGCGCGCCGGGGGACATGGCGAGGCCCTTGCCTTGCGGCAGAGCTTTGGGGGGTTGGTCCATGGAGCGTTTCTCCCAACGGCAATGTGATGCGCCCAACATGCCATGGCGGCGGGGCGGACGGGAAGAGCGCGGGCGTTAACCGCGCAGCAACAGTCGCATGCTAGAGCCGATACGACTGTGAATTTTCCCAGGGGACTCTTATGCGCTTGACCATAACTGCCCGTGTCTTTGCCGGCTTTTTCATTCTAGTGATCCTTGAAGTGGGTCTCGCCGGCTTTGCGGCATGGCAATTTCTCGCCCTGGGCGACACCATTGCCAACGCGACCCGCCTGAGCAGCAACTCTGCCCGTGCCTTAAAAGCCGTGTCCGAGATTGAAACTGTGCGACACCGTTACTTGAGCTACAGCATTTCCGCAGATCAAAAATCGCTCCAGGAGCTTCGCCAGAGCGAACGCAAACTGGCCAGTTTAATCGAGGACGGCATCAGCAATGCCAGACTCGACGTCAACCAGACCGCATATCGGGGTTTGGCGAGCGAAGCCAACAAGTTGACGGCCGGGACGACCGCGCTCGAAGCCGCTGTGGTGTCGATGGCCGAGGTGCGCGGCCAGATCGTCAAGGACGGCCTTGCGGCCGCAGCCGCGTTGATGACCCTGCGTGAGGCGATTGAGGAAGGTGCAAGTCTTGAGCTCGGTCCGATCGGGGCCAAACTCGAAACCGAGATTTCGGCGGCGCGGATCAGCAATTGGCACTTCCAAGCCACGGGCAGTCCGGCTGGCCCGGAGAATTTTAACGCGGGCATCAATCGGGCCCGCTCCACGCTCGAAGTGATCAGCCGGAGCACCCATCCACGAATCATTGCAACGAACGCCGCACTTGCGACAATCATCACATCGTATCAGAAGGATTTCGGGCTCTATGCGCCGGCGCGGTTGGAAGCCGATGCACTACGTGACACCGCGCTACCCGCGATCGCCATCAAAATGCAAACCATTATGGCAGCGATTGCAGAACGGATCACGACGCTTCAGGCTGACTCCGCAGCGCAATCGAGCAGCTGGGTTACGACAATTACCGAGATCCAACTGGGCCTGGCCGTCGTCGCGCTGGTGCTCGGCACTCTGCTCGCGGTGATCATTGGACGCGGCATTTCGCGCCCCCTGGCCGTGCTGACCGCCGTGCTGCGCCGCATGTCTGACGGCGACAAGACCCAAGATGTGCCATTGCTTACGCGGCGGGATGAGCTGGGGGAAATCGCCAAAGCGGTTGAGGTGTTGAAACAGCAGGCGATCACCGCAGATCGACTGGCGGCTGAAAAGGCAATTGCGGACGCCGCCGAGGCGGCGCGGCTCGCGCGCATGAACGGGCTGTTCGCCACATTCCAAGTCTCGGCGGGCGAATTGGTTCAGGCGCTGGGGGCGTCGGCGATTGAACTTGAAGCCACTGCCCGATCCATGACCGAGGCAGCGGGCGATACCCAGGCGCGGACCACGACAGTTGCGTCGGCCGCCGACGAGGCATCG
>JACMOQ010000124.1 GCA_014377905.1 Acetobacteraceae bacterium
CAAAATGGTCGGCGGCGTCGCGGCAAGCTGGACTGTCAGCACCGACGGCAAGACCTTCACCTTCAAGCTGCGCCCCGGTCTGGAATTCCACTCCGGCGCGCCGGTGACCGCGGAAGACGCCGCCTGGTCGCTGCAGCGCGTGGTTATGATGGACAAGACCCCGGCCTTTCTGATCACCCAGCTTGGCTGGACCAAGGCCAACGCGAAGGACATGATCAAGGCGCCGTCCGCCGATACGCTGACCTTCACCATCACCGAAGGTTTCGCGCCGTCGATGGTGTTGAACCTGATGACCTCGATCATCGCCTCCGTCGTCGAAAAGAAGGTCGCGATGGCCAATGAAAAGGACGGCGATTACGGCAATGGCTGGCTCAAGCTGAACTCGGCGGGTTCGGGCGCGTTCAAGCTGTTGTCGTGGAAAGCCAATGAATCGGTCAGCCTGGAAGCCTATCCCGGCTTCCGCATGGGCGCGCCGGCGATGAAGCGGGTGGTTGTCCGCAACGTGCCAGAAGCCGCCACCCAGCGCCTGCTGGTTGAAAAAGGCGACGTCGATATCGCCCGCGATCTATCGTCGGACATGCTGAAGGCGATCAGCGGCAACAAAGACCTCACCACCGCCAACTTCAACCTCGCCAACAGCTGGTATCTGGCGATGAACATGTCGGACGAACGCCTGAAGAACCCCAAAGTCATTGCCGCGGTCAAAATGCTTATCGACTACGACGGCATGGTGAACAGCTTCCTCAAGGGCAAATTCGTCGTCCAGCAGAGCTTCCTGCCGATGGGCTTCTTTTCCGCAATCAACAACTACAAGCCCTTCAAGCTCGATGTCGCCAAAGCCAAGGCTCTGCTCGCCGAAGCCGGCTACCCGAACGGGTTCACCATCAAGCTCAATGCGGCCAACACCTCGCCGCGCCCGGAAATCGCGCAATCCTTGCAGCAGACACTGGGACAGGGCGGCATCAAGGTCGAAATCGTCACCGCCGACCAGAAAACCACCCTCGGCGATTACCGTGGCCGCAAGCATCAAATGACCTTGATGAGCTGGGGGCCGGATTATTTCGACCCGCACACCAATGCCGATTACTTCGTCCGCAACACCGATGACAGCGATGCCGCCACCAAGGGCAAAACCATTGCCTGGCGCAACCATTGGTCCATCCCGGAATTGTCGGCCAAGACCGCGCTTGCCGCCAAGGAGCTTGATGCCGGCAAGCGTAAGGCAATGTACGAGGAAATGCAGAAAACTTTCGCTGTCGAAGCGCCAGTTGCGATGATGTTCCAGGAAGCTGCCGCGGTGGTCATTCGCAAGAATGTCTCGGGCTACAAGATGGGCATCACCGAGGATCTCAACTTCTACCGCACGGTGAAGAAATCCTGATCTGAACGACAACCGGGCGCATGTTGGGCCGCGTATATTCGGCAGTCCGAGCTTTCGCCCGGTTGCTCGGGTCAGTGTCGCTGACCTTTCTCGGGTTGACTTGCGTCACCTTTGTGATCGGTCGGGTGATCCCGATCGATCCGGTGCTGGCCATTGTCGGCGACAAGGCCAGCAACGAAACCTATGACCGGGTGCGCCTGCAGCTCGGCCTCGATAAGCCGCTGATGGTGCAGTACTGGACCTATTTGAAAAAATTGGTGCAGGGCGATTTCGGCAATTCGGTGATGACCGCCCATCCGGTGCTGACTGATTTGCTGCATGTGTTTCCCGCGACCATCGAACTGGCGACGCTTGCATTGGTGATCGGGGTGGTTGGCGGCATCCCGCTCGGGGTTTATGCGGCCGTCAATCGCGGGCGTTGGCCGGATCAATTGATCCGCTTTGTCTCGCTGATCGGCTATTCAATGCCAGTGTTCTGGCTTGGCCTGATCGGGCTGCTGCTATTCTACGCCAAGCTCGGCTGGGTCGAAGGACCAGGTCGGCTTGATGTCGGGTTTGACGATATCGTTCCAACCGTAACCGGGATGCTCACCGTTGACAGCCTGTGGGCCGGGGAAACCGAGGTTTTCTGGAACGTGATGGGACATTTGATCCTGCCAGCCTCCATCCTCGGCTACATCTCAATCGCAACCGTTGCCCGGATGACGCGCAGTTTCATGCTGAGCCAGTTGAAGCAGGAATACATCCTGGCGGCCTTGGCTAAGGGATTGTCCCCGGCACGGGTGGTCTGGGTGCACGCGCTCGGCAATGTCTGGGTGCAGTTGATCACGGTGATTGCGCTGACCTTCGGCAGCCTGCTCGAAGGCGCGGTGCTGACCGAAACCGTATTCGCTTGGCCTGGGTTGGGGTTTTACCTGAAAAATTCACTGTTCGCGGCCGATCTCAACGCGGTGTTGGGCGGCACGGTGCTGGTTGGCGTGGTTTATATCGGACTAAACATGCTGTCGGACGTGGTTTACACCCTGGTTGATCCCCGTGCGCGAGGCAATTCATGACCATGCGGACTTGGCTGCTCGATCCCGCGCCGGGCTCGCGCCGGCAGGCACGGCTGGGCGGATGGTTTCGCGCCTGGCTCGCGCTGCAACGCAATTCGCTGGCAATGACCGGCCTTGCGATCGTGGTGCTGCTTTTGCTGGTGGCGATCTTCGCCCCGGTGATCGCTGACCGTAACCTCGCGGTGCAGCAGGTGCTGGAAGACCGGCTGCAACCCTGGTCGTGGCAGCATTGGTTTGGCACTGACGAACTGGGCCGCGATATATTGACGCGGATGATTTTCGGCGCCCGTATCACCTTGGTCATCGTGTTCCTGGTCAGCGCCATTGTGGTGCCGATTGGCCTCGCCATCGGTTTGCCCGCCGGCTATTTCGGCGGCTGGATTGATGCGGTGCTAATGCGGATTACCGACATCTTCCTGGCCTTCCCCCGCCTCGTGCTCGCACTCGCATTTGCCGCAGCGCTTGGCCCCGGCATCGAAAACGCCGTCATCGCCATTGCGCTCACCGCCTGGCCGCCGTACGCGCGGCTTGCGCGGGCCGAAACCCTGACCCGCCGCAATGCGGAATTCATCCAGGCCGCCGAACTCCTCGGCGCGTCGCATTTACGCATCCTGCTGACCCAGATTCTGCCGCTGTCGCTGCCCAGCGTCATCATCCGCCTTACCCTCGATATGGCCGGCATTATCCTGACCGCTGCTGGCCTCGGCTTCCTCGGCCTCGGCGCGCAGCCGCCATCGGCCGAATGGGGCGCGATGGTGTCGTCCGGGCGGCAGGTGCTGCTTGACCAGTGGTGGGTGGCAACCTTGCCGGGCCTTGCGATTTTCGTAACCTCGCTCGGATTCAACCTGCTTGGCGACGGTCTGCGTGATGCCGCGGATAGCCGGTCGTGACCGACACGCTGCTGTCGGTGCGCAATTTGCGCGTGGTCTATCCCGGCGATGACGGCGAAATCGCCGCCGTGCGCAATGTCAGCTTCACCCTAGGGCGCGAAAGGCTCGGCATTGTCGGGGAAAGCGGCTCGGGCAAATCCACCACCGGGCGCGCCATCATGGGGCTGGTCGCCGCCCCCGGCCGCATCACCGCCGATGAAATGCGGCTCGGCGATACCGATCTTACCAGATTATCCGAGGCCGGCTTTCGGAAACTGCGTGGCAAGCGAATCGCCATGGTGCTGCAGGACCCGAAATATTCGCTCGATCCGGTGATGCGGGTTGGCGATCAGATCGCCGAAACCCATCGCCAGCATGTCCGTGCCGGGCGAAAAGCGGCGCGGCTCGCGGCGCTCGAAATGCTCGAAGCCGTGCAGATCCGCGACCCCCAACGGGTGTATGATCTCTATCCGCACCAGGTCTCCGGCGGCATGGGCCAGCGCATCATGATCGCGATGATGCTGATCGCCGGCCCTGATATCCTGATCGCCGATGAGCCGACCAGCGCGCTTGACGTCACGGTGCAGACCCAGGTCCTGGCGATCATGGATAATCTGGTGCGCAGCCGCGGCATGGGGCTGATCCTGGTTAGCCATAATCTGCATCTGGTGTCATCGTTCTGCGACCGGGTGCTGGTGATGTATGCCGGCCAGGTGGTGGAAACCTGCGCGGCCGGCAACCTCGCCAACGCCACCCATCCCTATACGCGCGGCCTGCTCGCCGCCCTGCCCGAACTCGGCCATCGCCGCGCCGAGTTGCCGCAATTGCAGCGCGATCCGGCTTGGCTGGAGGATCTGACGTGATCGTTTTAGACCAAACCAGCGTTTTTTACGGCAAAGGCGCGCGCCGGATCGCGGCGGTGCGCGACGTGTCGTTGCGTGTTGCTGAAGGCGAAGCATTCGGGCTGGTTGGCGAGTCAGGGTCGGGCAAATCCACCGTTTTGCGCGCCATTGCCGGCCTGATCCCGCACGCCACCGGCACGGTGTTGCTCGATGGCCACGATATGGGCCGCCGGCGCACCACCGCGCAACGCCGAATGACCCAGATGGTGTTCCAGGACCCCTACGGCTCGCTGCATCCCAACCATACGGTCGATCAGACGTTGTCGATGCCAATTGCCATCCACAAACTGGGCGACGCTGACCGTCGGGTTCCCGCCGCCCTGGCCGAAGTCGGGTTGGGTCGCGAACACCGCTTCCGCTACCCGCATCAATTATCCGGCGGCCAACGCCAGCGCGTCGCGATTGCCCGCGCGTTGATTCTTGAACCGCGGGTGCTGCTGCTCGATGAACCAACCAGCGCGTTGGATGTGTCGGTGCAGGCAGAAATCCTCAATCTGCTCACCCGCTTGCGGCGCGAACGCAGCCTGACTGTGTTGATGGTCAGCCACGATCTAGCGGTGATCGCCCATCTCTGCGAACGCATCGGGGTAATGAGCGGCGGCGAATTGTTGGAGACCACCACCGCCGACGCGCTGGCGGCGGGGCAGGTAAGCCACGCTTACACCCGGGAATTACTGCGCTCGAACCAAGGATTTGATGCGTCAGGGGTTGCCTAGCGCCGCCGATAAACGCCCGCCCCGATCAGAACGATTCCAAGCACGATCGCTCCGCCGCTGACCAGGGGCGGAATGGCGTAGGATTTGTTTTCCGTGGTTTGCAGCTTCAGATCGCCCAGTCGTGCCACCTCGGTGGTTTGCTGGGTCGTAAAATAGGGCACCGCAATTCCCAGCAGGCCGAGTGCTACTAGCACCACGCCAATGGTTGTCTGTCCGTTCATTGCCCCATCCTTACATCGTTATCGACTTCGGTAGCGCGGCACGGTTCGCGTCGGGAGCCTCGGAAACTACTTAGAGCGTCATCCGATCAGGTTGCCTTTTCAATCGGATAAAGATGATCGAAAAAATCAGACTCTAATGCGGGCTAGGCGCGCCACCACCACCTCACGCCGCCAGACATAAAGCCCAGCAGCAACAATGATCGCTATGCCGACCAGACCAATCGGGTCGGGGAACTCCCCATACAAAATTGCCCCGAGCGCGGTGGCGTAAACGATCGCGCCATATTCGAACGGCGCCACCAGCGTGGTGTCAGCCATCCTATACCCCTCAGTCATCAGCAACTGCGCCGCCGCCGTGATCAGCCCGATCGCGACCATGCCGGCAAGCCCGCTCCAATCCGGCATCACCCAGTACGGCACCACCAGCACGGCGGACAGGATCGTGCTGCCAATCCCGAACCACGCAACAATGGCGACGTTGCTTTCGCCCAGCGCCCCCATCCGGCGGATCGAGATCATCGCCAGTGCCCAGCCAACCACGCCGACCAGCACTACGCCAACCGGGAACAGCGGAAGCGCCGCTTGCGCCTCCCACGGCCGCACCATCACCAGCACGCCCAACAATCCGGCCAGCACGGCGCCCCGCCGCCGCCAGCCAACCACCTCACCCAGCAACGGCACCGACAGGATGGTGAGGAACAGCGGCATGCAAAACCCCAACGCCGTGTTGGTGGCGAGCGGCAGGGTTCGATAGCCGTAAAATGCGGTGATCATCCCGAGATAACCCGCCGCCAACCTGGCGAGATGCCCGAGCGGCGCCTTCGGTCGCAATGCCGCCAAACCGCCCTCGCGCAGTAGCAGCGGCAAGGTCACCGCCACCACGATCAGGCTGCGAAACAGCATGAGTTCAAGCGTCGGGTATGCCCCCGACAGACCACGCACCACGGCTGCCGAGCACGCGTACAAAAACGATGCCGCCATCACGCACAGAATGGCGCGGCCGTGGTTTTGCATACTCAGCCGCGCACTTCGACCAGCACCAACTCGGTTTCGACGCTCGCCGTGATGGTGATTTCCGCCTCCTCGGCGATCGTCACCCCGTCACGGGTGCCGGCAGCGATCCCGTTCACCGTGATGGCACCGGTTGCCGGCACCAGATACCCTACCCGGCCGGGGCCGAAACGATGGGTGATGGTCTGGCCGGTCTGCAACGTGCCGGCGAACAAGGCGGCGTTGGCGTTGAGCGGCAGTGCGCTGCCATCGGCGCCAGGGCGCCCATCGGCAAGCGCGATAAGACCGGACGCCGCGGATTTCGGGAAACTCCGCGCCCCCCAGCCCGGCTTGGCGCCGGGCGTGTCGGGATGGATCCAGATCTGGAACAGCCGGGTCGCCTCGGTTTCGCGGTTATATTCGGCGTGCTGGATGCCGGTGCCGGCATGCATCACCTGAACGTCGCCGGCCTCGGTACGGCCTTCATTCCCGAGGCTGTCTTTATGGGTGATCGCACCCTGGCGGACATAGGTGATGATTTCCATCTCCTTGTGCGAATGCGGGTCAAACCCGGTGCCGGGGGCGATTTCGTCGTCATTCCAGACGACCAGATTGCCGACCCCCATGCGCGCGCGATCGCGATACTGGCCGAAGCTGAAATGGTAGCGGGCGTTCAGCCACTCATTCTGGAAGCGGCCGAGTTGGGCGAAAGGCTGGACCTGGATCATACGATAAATCCTTGTGTATCGTGTTGGTCGCCTAGATGAGGGCGCCGCGTCCAGGATGAAAGGGGAAGGTGATGGTTATGCTCTATGCGCGTCGCGGCCGTTGCCGGCAGGGTTTTCAGCCAGCATCCCTCATCCACGGGGCTTTCGGAATGGCTTGGAATTGGTGGGCTTGGCGCGGAACGGCTGGCGCGCCGGCATCGGGCCGCTGCCGGCCTGGCTGATACGCGGCTCATTGGCCGGCATGTCGGCGATGGCCGCGGCGAATGCGTCAGCGACCTCAGCGGCGATTTCAAAGCGCGTGTCGGTATCAAAGATGCGGATTGCGCCAATATCGGCCTTGGTAACCCCGCCGACCCGGCACAGCAGCGGCAAAATCCATTTCGGATCGGCGCGGTTGTTGCGGCCGACGGAAATGCGGAACTGCACAAAATCACCACTGCCGGCTGGCGCGTCATTGGGCGCGCGGACGGCGCGGGGCATCGGCGCGGTCGGCTGGGTGTTTTGGCTGACCGCCTCGGCCTGCGGCAACTGCCGGCGATAAAGCCGCAACAACGCCGCCGCAATCGCCACCGGATCATGCGCCAGCAGCAGCGCCTCGGCGTCGGCGCGTTCCTGCCCGGCCGGGATTTCCAGCATCGGATCGGCCAGAAGCCGTTCGCGGTCCTTGTCGGCGATGTCGCTAGCATCGGGCGCGTTCGACCACGCCACCCGCACCCGCGCGGCGTTGGTGATCTGTTCGGCGCGGCGGCGTTTCGGCTGCGGCACAATCAGCACCGACACGCCCTTGCGCCCGGCCCGCCCGGTGCGGCCACTGCGATGCAGCAGGGTTTCCGGATTGGTCGGCAGATCGGCATGAACAACCAGATCGAGCGCCGGCAGATCGAGCCCGCGCGCCGCCACATCGGTGCACACACCAACCCGCGCCCGGCCCGAGCGCAGCGCATCGAGTGCCGACGTCCGTTCGTGCTGGCTGAGTTCGCCTGACAGCATCACCGCCGCAAACCCGCGCCGCACCAGCGCCAGATGCAGCCGCCTGGTGGTTTCCCGGGTGGCGCAAAACACCAGCGCACCTGGCGCTTCGAATAGGCGCAGGATGTTGACCAGCGCCGCTTCGGTTTCATGGGCCGCAATTACCATCGCGCGATATTCGATATCGTCATGCGGCACCGTGCGGTCGATGGTGTCGATGCGCAGTGCGTCGCGCTGATATTTCCGGGCGAGATTGGCGATGTCGTGCGGAATTGTCGCCGAGAACATCAACGTCCGCCGGTCGATCGGCGCGGCCTGGAGGATGAATTCGAGTTCTTCCTGAAAGCCGAGATCGAGCATCTCATCAGCTTCGTCCAGCACCACCACCCGCAGATGCGACAGATCGAGGTTGCCGCGCCGCAGATGATCGCCGAGGCGGCCAGGCGTGCCGACCACGAAATGAACCCCGGCATAAAGCGCCCGCTGTTCCTTGCGGATGTCCATTCCGCCAACGCAGGATGCAATCCGCGCCCCGGCATAGAGCCATGCGAGTTCGGACTGCACCTGCAACGCCAGTTCCCGCGTCGGCGCGATCACCAGCACCAACGGCGGTCCATGCGGCGGCATTTCGCCGTCCGGCATCAGGGTCGAGGCGACCGCGAGGCCAAAGGCGACGGTTTTGCCCGATCCGGTGCGGGCCGAGACCAGAAGGTCGCGGCCATCCGCATTGGCCAGCA
>JACMOQ010000125.1 GCA_014377905.1 Acetobacteraceae bacterium
CGCGATCATCGGGCGCAGGAAAACCGCGAGCGCCATTGGCTGCTCCGGATCGGGTTGCCAAATTGTCTGATCGGCGACCGCATAAAGGCTGAAATTGCCGCGATCGGTACGCGCAATGCCGGAGCTTGCCGGATTGGCCAACGACACTCCCCGTGTATCGAACCGCTGATCGGGATAGCCTGCGGTATCGTACCAAAACCCAAGCTTATAGGTCCCCGGCAGGCCAGATTGGGCGGCCGGTGCATTCGGCGCGCCAACGCTCGGCGGGTTATGCGCGTATTGAATTTCGCCGATAAACAGCGCCCCGGTGCGCAGGTTGAAATTCCCCCCCCACCGCGAACTGCCGCGCAACTGCCCGTCATTGGCGAACGGACCACCCGGCGGATTGTCCTGGAACACCCCGCCAAGCACCGTAAACGCCCCCTGTTGCGCCTTGAGCCGCACCCCGAGCGATGACAGCGGATAGCTTGCCCCGCCGGCGTAAAGATCGGCCGACGGCAGCATCGGCCAGCCCATCATGGTGTTGAGGAACACCGCCGAGCCGGTGCTCGTCATAAATTCCTGATCGAGACTTTGCAAACCGACGCGGACATCAAGTTTGCCATCAACAATCTGCTGCTGATACCAGGCCTCCCACAGCCGCGTGGTGGGCGTGGCGGCAATGCCGCTGGTGGTTTGCAAATCGCCAACATGGAACTGGCTGAAATTATGCCCACGGATTTGCAAGCCGCTGATATTAAACAGCCCGCCCCCCCAGCCGAACGCCTTTTGGGTGTCGAGTTGCAAGGTCAGCGTGGACAGGCCCTGATAGGCGGCGCCGCGCTTGATGCCCCCGGCAAGATTGCCGAAGGCTTCGTTGATGTCGGTCAAGATAAGCGCAATGCCCACCCTGGCCAGACCCGGTCGCAGTCCGCCAGCATCGCCGAGCAGGCTGGTGCGCGATGGTGCAAACAGATCCGGGCTATCGGCCTGCGCCAGCGCTCCCTCCGCAACGGACAGCAATGCAGCCACAAAAGCAGGCACGGTAGCAAAACGGCAACGTTGCATGATGCGCTCCAGCAAAGGAGCTTTATGCTAGAAAAATTGCGAATTAGTCGCAATAGCAAATAATCGGGACGACAGAGGTATCGCTTGAAGGACCGCAGCCGCCCTTTTCGGTGATGGTGGGCCTGAAATCCTCGTCATCGCGCACGGCCCAAACCGGGCCCCGCGATGACGATATCCTTCTATCGTTAAAGCCGCTCCCCGCCCTGCCAGACATCGAGAAGTTGCAAATCAGCATCCAACGCCACCAGATCCGCGCGCATGCCCGGCGCAATCCGCCCACGATCGGTAAAGCCGGCGGCATCAGCCGGCGTGGCGGTTGCCATCTGCAACGCAACGCGCTGGTCGCAGCCGATCAGCCGCACCAGATTGGCCACCGCCTCAACCATTGTCAGATGCGCGCCCGCCAGACCGCCATCGGGCATCGTGAGGCGACCGTTGCGCAAGGTGATGTCGATGTCATAGAGCTTGAAGTGATCGATGTCGGACCCGGCAGTTGCCATCGCATCGGACACCAGAAACAGCCGTGTCGGCCCGATTGCGTGGAACGCTATTCGGATCGCGGCGGTATGGGCATGAATGCCGTCGACGATAATGCCCGCAAAGGGGCGCGGATCGGTCAGTGCGGCCCCCACTGCGCCGGGCGCCCGGACATTTAACTGCGACATCGCGCTATAGAGGTGGGTAAAGCCGGTCACCCCGGCGTCGAGGGCCGCAATGACGGTCTCATAATCGGCATCGGTATGCCCGGCGAACACGATACGCCCCGCATCTACCAGCGCGCTGAGCATGGCTGGCGAAACGATATCGGGCGCCATGGTCATCATGAACGGTGCTGGGAACGCCGCCGACAGAAGCGCGATGTCGTCGGCATCTGGCACAATCATGTTGGCCGCCGGATGGCAGCCGCGCCGCACCGACGCAAGAAACGGGCCTTCCAGGTGCAGGCCGCCAACCCCCGGCACGCCCTGGGCGATTGCCGCGCGCGCGGCATCGATGCCGGCGCGCAATTCAGGACGCGTGCCGCTGATGAGGGTTGGCAGGATGGTGGTGGTGCCGCAGCGCGCATGGGCGGCCGCAATAGCTGCCATCCCGGCCACATCGATCTGATTATTGAACAGCACCCCACCGCCGCCATTGACCTGCAAATCGATGAAACCGGGCGCCAGGATGGCACCGTCTGGCAGCACCACAACCTCGATCCCGGATGGTGGCTCGGCCACCATGGCAATGATGCGATCGCCTTCAATCAGCAGGACTGCGCCCACATGGTCCTGCTCGCCATCGAATATCGTTTCTGCTGCAATCGCCCTCATTGTCCAATTTCCCCCAGCGCGGCACGTAAGCGCCCCGAATGTTTCGCCAGCGCCGCATCGGCAGCCCCGGCATCCAGCCCATGCACCACCAGCACCGCCGGCTTGATCCGCCCGTCAGTCGCCGACAGCGCAACCGCCGCCGCCGCTTCATCGCAGCCGGTCAGCGTTCGCAGCATCCGAATAGCGCGCAATTTTAGTTTGGCATTCTTGGCCTGCATATCAACCATCAAGCCGCGATGGACGTGGCCCAAAAGCACCATCACCGTCGAAGACAGCAAATTGAGCACTACTTTCTGCGCCGTTCCGGCTTTCATCCGCGTCGATCCGGCAATCACCTCCCCGCCGGTTTCAACCAGGATCGGATGCTCGGCCGCGGTCAGCAGCGCACCGCCGGCGGAGTTGGACATCCCGATGGTGAGCGCGCCGGCAGCACGGGCCGCAATGATCGCTGCTGTGGTAAAGGGCGTGCTGCCGCTGGCGGCAAGGCCGATCACCACATCGTCGGGTCCAATGCCATGCCGCACGATGGCAGTGATCGCTGCGTCGCGGTCATCCTCGGCATTTTCCACTGATTTGGTGAAAGCAATGTCTCCACCTGCCATCAATAGCAGCAGGCGCGTCTGTGGCCAGTTGAAGGTCGGCGGCAATTCGGCGCCATCCTGCGCACCGATCCGCCCCGATGTCCCCGCGCCCACCATCACCAGCCGTCCCGTTGTGGCAAGGCGGGCGCTGGCCGCGACGCAAGCGGCCTCGATCGCGGGCAAAGCCGGGCGCACGGCGGCGACCGCGGCCAACTGCGCCTCCCACATCGCGGCCAGCATGTCGCCAGGCGGCCAGGCGTCAAGATCGGCGTAGCGCGCCAGGATTGTTTCGGTCGCCGGAAGCTCAGGTTTCATTCAATCCTCCGCTGAATCGCAGCAAAATTTGTAGTCAGGCTAAATAAGTCTTTACAGCCACGAAAAACGCTTGTTACGACACTGTGTCTTTGTGACATCCACAAGGCAGCTGCCGAGTCGCAGTATGGCACTGCGGCGGTTGCCGACACCAAGGGAAAGACCAGTCTATGTCGAAAGCATTCATCGCCAAGGCCATTCAGGAATCCACCGGCCTCACCGGAACCGCATCGAACCGTTGCGCTGGGGAGCTTATGGCCGCCATCGTCAAGGACATGAAGAAAGCCGGCAAATTCACCTTGCCGAGCTTCGGAACCTTTACGGTGCGCAAAACCAAGGCGCGCAAGGGCCTCAACCCGCGCACCGGCGAAGCTATCAAGGTCAAGGCTGGCAAAACCGTGCGCTTCAAGGCGTCGCCAACCCTCAAGAAGTCGGTCTGATCCAGCGCCGGGGATCGGGGCATCGGCCCCGATCCCGTCACGCTGTCGGCCGGATCATTTCGAACTTGTTGACCACTTCGGTATAGTCGCCGCGATAGCCCATGCGCGCAATCGGATGGGCGGCAAGCGTATCGAAAATGCCATCCACCAGGAAGGTATCATCGATATGAACCCCGACGACTTCGCCCAGCACCAGCCACGTATCAAGCAATCCGCCACCAATCCGCTGCAGCTGGATAATCTGGGTCACCTTACATTCCAGCGCCGAAATCGCCCGGGCAATGCGCGGCGGACGCACCAATGTTGACGCGGCGGCATCTAATCCGGCGAGCTTCATTTCATCGACCCCGTGTGCCACTGGCGCCGAGGTAATGTTCATTTCCTTTGCGAGGCCCGCACTGACGAAATTGGCCACAAATTCCCCGGTGGCTTCCGCGTTTTTCAGGCTGTCCTTGCGGCCTTCGTTCGAATACCCGAGCACCGGCGGATTGGATGCAAAGCCGTTGAAGAAGCTGTAGGGCGCAAGATTAACCCGCCCTTCGGCATCGACGGTGGAAATCCAGCCGATCGGCCGCGGCGCGATAATCGCCTTGATCGGGTCATGCGGCAGGCCGTGTCCGAGGCGTGGTTCGTAGAAATAGTCGCTCAACGGTTGGTCCTCCAGAAGAATTCCTTCCCAGGCTAGCGCCTTCCGGCCTGAACGCCAAAAATACAAGCGAAGGATGTCATCATGAGCAACCCCGTAACGACCCGCCGCGCCCTGATTGCCGCCGCTGGCGCGGGGCTGGCAGCACCCGGGTTCGCCGCCGCGCCCGACACCGCGCATGGCCTTGTGCGCGACGCCGCCACCGGCGCCGGGATCGCCGGGGTGATGGTCTCCAACGGGGAAGCTGTGGTGTTGACCGACGCGGCCGGGCGCTGGACCCTCGATCTGGCAGTTGGCGACAGCGCCTTCGTCATCAAGCCCGCCGGCTGGATGACCGAGGTCACCGCAGAAACCATGCTGCCGCGCTTCGCCTATCCCTATGTGCCGGGCGGCAGCTCGGCCGCGCTCGATTTGCGTTATCCCGGCGTCGCGCCCACTGGCAAGCTGCCCGCCAGCATTGATTTTGTCCTGCGCCGCCAGGCTGAAGCGACCAGGTTCGACGTTGTGCTTTATACCGACCCGCAGCCGGAAACCCTGGCGGAAATTGGCTATATCCGCGACGATGTCGTCGCCCGCAGCATCGGCATCAAGGCGGCGTTCGGAATAACCCTCGGCGATGTGATGTTCGATGATCTGTCGTTCTATGACCGCTACAACAAGATCATCGGCAGCATCGGTCTGCCCTGGTACAACTGCCCGGGCAATCATGACATCAACTACGAAGCGCCTTCGGATGCACTATCGCGAGAGACCTTCAAGCGCGTGTTCGGCGCCCGTTACCACGCGTTCTTCCATGCCGGCGCGGTGTTCTTTGCGCTCGACAACGTCGAATATCTCGGTGCCGATCCAGCACGGCGCGGCGGCAAGGGCCATTACCGGGGCAATTTCGGCACGCGGCAGCTAAGCTTTATCCGCAACGTCCTCCAGCACGTGGCGCCCGATACTTTGGTGGTGTGCTGCTTCCATGTTCCGCTGAAAACCCTCGTTGCGTCCGGTCCGGGCAGCACCACCATCGACACCGATGCCTTCCTTGCCGCAATTGCCAGCCACCAGACCAGCGTGAGCTTCAGCGGCCACACCCACACCAACGAACACTGGTATCTTGGCGCGCATCACCATCATGTGCTGTCGGCGGCCAGCGGCAGTTGGTGGTCGGGCCCGTTCGACGCGCGCGGCATCCCGGTGGCGATCCAATCCGATGGCGCACCGAACGGCCTGCATCTGCTGTCAATCGACGGCAATCGCTACAGCACCACCCTGGTCCCCGCCCATGATCCGGCGATCGACCAAATCAGGCTTGGCGTCGATAGCCAGGGTCACCACCGTGGCGCGATTGGGCGCGCCGCCCTCGCCTCCAGTTTCATCATGGCCAATCTGTTCGATGGCGGGCCGCGCAGCACGCTCGAAATTGCCATCGGTGCCGGTAAATTCGTCGCCATGCAAAAGACCGAGCGGATTGATCCCTACATCGTCGATCTTTACGCCCGCAACCCGGACACCAAGAAGCGCTGGGTCCAGCCAGGCAAGTCAAGCCATCTCTGGCAGGCGCGGCTCCCGGGCGAGCTGGGCGTTGGCAGCCACGCTGTCCAGGTCCGCGGACGCGATGAGTTTGGCCGGGCGCATGCCGCCGCGATGGTGTTGGAAGTGGTGGAATAATCAGCGCTGGCGATTAATGCGCAGCCCCGAGATACGCTGCCCGCACCGCCGGATCGGTCTTCAAAGCTGCGGCTGGGCCATGCGCGGTGATCCTGCCGTTTTCAAGCACATAGCCAATATCGGCAACCTCCAAAGCCGCCGCCGCGAATTGTTCGACCAGCAGCATGGTCACCTGGTTCTGCCGCAGCAGCGCGATGGTGGCGAAGACTTCCTCCACCAGCTTAGGCGCAAGTCCCATCGATGGCTCATCCAGCAGCAGCACCTCAGGCCCCAACATCAACGCGCGGGCCATCGCCAACATTTGCTGCTCGCCGCCCGACAAGGTTCCGGCAAACTGGTTACGGCGCTCGGACAAGCGCGGGAACAGCGCGTACATCCGATCAAGGTCGCGTGCGACATCCCCGCGCGGGCGGGCCCCGGTCAGCCGGGTGAAGCTACCCAGCAGAAGGTTATCGGCAACCGACAAGGTGCCAAAAACGCGGCGACCTTCCGGGGAATGGGCCAGTCCAAGTCGGGCAATGTCATGCGACGCCATGCCGGCAATGTCGGTGCCGGCGAGCATGATCCGCCCGCCGGTCGGCGCAATCATCCCCGACAGCGCCCGCAAAGTGGTGGTCTTGCCGGCGCCGTTTGATCCGATCAGGGTCACCAGACTGCCCTTGGCGACATCGAGCGATATGCCGTGCAGCACCTGCACCTTGCCATAGCCCGCCGACAGGTTTTCGATTTTCAGCATCACGCTGCCTCGATATGGCTGGCGCCCAGATAGGCGGCGATGACAGCGGGATCGGCCTGCATTTCGGCGGGCTTGCCCTCAGCGATCTTCTGGCCAAAATCCAGCACCGTTACGATATCGGACAGCGCCATCACCACGTCCATGTGATGCTCGATCAATACCTGGGTAATCCCGTGGTCGCGGATCTTGCGGATGATGTCGAGCAACTCGACGATATCGGGCGCGGTGAGGCCGGCCGCCGGCTCGTCCAGCAGCAGCAGTTTCGGGTCGAGCGCCAAGGCACGGGCTATTTCGAGCAGGCGCTGCTTGCCATAGGGCAGGTTGCGGGCTTCTTCATCGGCGAGCTCGGCGAGCCCGACAAATTCCAGCAGGCTGATGGCGCGGGCGCGGGCGGCGTTTTCTTCCCGCGCAGCACGCGGCAGACCGAGCGCGATATCGGCAACCCCGCCGCGATAGGTGTGGTTTAGGCCGACCAGGATGTTTTCCAGCAACGATAGCTCCCCAAATAACTGCACGTTCTGGAAGGTGCGGGCAATGCCGGCGGCGGCAATCGCGGGGGATTTCCAGCCGGCGATGCTATGCCCTTCAAAGCGGATTTCGCCGGCAGTCGGGATATAGATACCGGTCAGCACGTTCATCATCGTCGACTTGCCCGAACCATTGGGACCGATCAGGCCATGGATGGTACCAGGCATGACTGTCATGTCCACCGTATCGAGCGCGCGCAGGCCGCCAAACTGCATCACCACGCCGCGGAGTTCCAGCAGCGGGCCCGACACAGTGTCGGGCGATGTCGCCGACCATGCACCTGACCCGGCGATCTGTGCCGCCCCCGCCCGCTTCCACCGCAGCAGCGCCTGGCGGATCAGGCCATAAATCCCATCCGGCAGATAATAAACCACAAACAGGATCATCAGTCCGTAAACGGTGAGCTTGTAGTCAGTGATTTTCGGCAGCCACAGCGCGAAGATAATAAAGCCGATGCACAACACCACCGGAATCGCCACATATAACCGGCGCGCAGGCTCGCGCACCCCGATGATGCCACCCACCACCACCGCGACCGCGGCGATCATGCCCGCGACAATGCGGAATATTTCAATATCGGAGAGCAGATTGGGCAGGAACACCACCACCACTGTGCCGAGGATTGGCCCGATCCGCGACTTGCGCCCCCCCATGGTGACGGCGAGCAGAAAGCCGATCGAC
>JACMOQ010000126.1 GCA_014377905.1 Acetobacteraceae bacterium
AACGTAGCACCGCTGTAAAAATCAAGATCGTTTGTGGAGTTCAGCGCGGAAATCCACAACCCAAAATAAGTGATTGCTGAATCAACAGTCATCGTAAAAGTACCGTTTGCATCCACGACATAGTTCCCGAAGCCGCCCGCACCACCATACTCATTTGCCGGACTGATAGCGGCATTATTGAACGTGCCGGTGATCCCGCTCCCACCAAATATGGAAGTGAAGCTCGCGCTTGTTCCTTGTGAGTCGAACGTCTCGACACCGGAGGAACTGAACGATGCTGTGCTGTTAAGCACACCAGGCGCCTCGACCGTGACATTAAATCCCGCTTGCGCAGCTTGCATGGTCACCGCGCCGAGAACCAAACCAACTGGCAGCAGTAGAGTCGTCATTGATAGTTTTGGCACGCAATTGAATTCCTTTAAGCAACTCGACCGATTTTTGCCGCTTCGCTTCTTTAGCAAAATTCGGGCCAACTAAAATAGTTGTTGTAATTCAATACCTTAAAAATTTCCATCGCAAATTCATTTATCAAAGTGTAAAATTTCGTGACGCATAGAACGATCGCAACTCCTCATCCCACCCCGCCCGCTGGGCATCTTGTTACCGCCGTTGATGTCTCCTCGTCCACCGATCGGGCGGTAAATCTCTTTCTGTTTGCCATCGATCGGAAGGCGGCATCGGACGCAGCCGGACTCAGCAGCACGAACACCAGATCAACCGGCAGACCATCAATCGCGTCAAACGGGATCGCCCGGCTGAGCTGGACAAACAGGGCGAACGGGTCGGTAAGCTCATCGATGCGGGCTTGCGGAACCGCGATGCCGGCGCCGAAACCGGTGCTGCCCAGTGCCTCCCGCGCGGTCAGCGCGCTGCGCAAGTCGGCTTCGGCCAAGCCCGTGTATCTGGCGGCCCGACGGGCCATTTCGGCCAGCAACGCGGCCTTGCCCGCCATGCGCATTTTAAGGACCATGTGATCGTCTTGCAGCAAGCCAGCCAGCACCCGGTATTGGACCATGATTACCTTGTTCATGGTTATTCAGGAACGGTCAGCCGGTAGCCAACGCCGGTTTCGGTCAGGATGATGCTGGGCCGTTCAGGATCGGCTCCGATCTTCTGCCTGATCTGGCGCACATAGACGCGTAATTGCTACGCGCGGTGACAAATGCACCACGCGGTCATCGATCTTGACGATCCGGCGTATCAGATCAACCGATAAGGGTCCGCTGTGAAACACCGGCACGGCACCTTTCTGCGCCAGGCGATGGCGCAGGGCGGTGCGCAGGCGCGCCATCAATTCGCCCATTCCGAACGGCTTGGTGACATAATCGTCGGCGCCGAGATCGAGCGCCGCAACCTTGCCGCGCTCATCATCGCGCGCCGACAATACCACGATCGGCACTGCCGAATCGTTGCGGATGGTGCGGACCAGATCAAAACCTTCCATGTCCGAAAAACCAAGATCAAGCAAAATCAGGTCCGGCGCATCGCTGCGGGCAAGGGCGATGGCGGTGGCATACCCGACCCAGCCTTGTTCGGCGGTTGCGCGCACCCCAGCCAAGGCGTAAATCCCGCGCTTCATTGGCCCTAAAACCGGGAACAGCAACGTCGGCGTGCCATTGGCAAGGACGGTAAGATACCCGCCAAGCGGGCGGGTCAGAACGATAATGACAGTGCAAAACAGCGCAATCTGCACCCAGCCGATGAATGTCATTTGGGTGTCCTCAAAATTTATCAGGACGCAGCAGCGCGAAAACCAGGTAGGCGAACAGCCCCACCGTCACCGCGCCGCCAAGAATGATGTCGAGGATCATGGCGCAGCCCTCACAGTCGGTCGCAGAGGCGAACGAAGCCGTAGCAGACAAGAAAGCCGCCCGCCCCAAGCGCGAGGAAAATAAGATCGGACACGATGAACCCTCCAGCATTGATTGCGTTATCGATATCAATCTTCGGCCATAGGAATGCGATACAATTGCCGGGCCGGTTCCATAGAAATCTCATAGGGATTCCGCGATCGCGCCCCGCGACAATCTTCGCTGAGACTGCCAAGGCTATGAACCCCAGCGTTGTCACGGCCACGGCACCGCAACTTCCCGCGTTAATCCCCGGGAACATCGGCGGGCGTCGCGGGAGGATTGTGGGCAAAGAAAACGAGAGAAAAAGTTGGCTGATCGTATCAAAGCGCATGAAGCCGATCAAAACTCCCTCAAAGCAACCAATACATCACGATATCGCACTGACTAGGAATCTGGGGGTTAAAGTCCTAACGGGTGCGCCATTCTTCACATTGCTAGCCACGTCGAAACAACCTGCTCCACCGGTCCATCCCAAGCCGCAGGCGCATTCTGGCGGAATATCCGCATTGATGGATACCACCCGGTTGTTCCGCCGCCATTGCCCCAGCGCCAGTCGCTGCGGTGGGCAACCAGCATCCAAACCGGACAGCCCATGGCGCCCGCGATATGGGCAACCGAGGTATCAACCGTCACCACCAGGTCCAACCCCGCGATCACTGCCATGGTGTCGTCATAGCTGACGATTTCGGCGCCGATATTGATCAGCGGCGCAGACCCAAAATAGCCACCGATCTCGCCCTGGGCTTCGCCTTTTTGCAGGGATACGAAGGCGGTGCCCGGCAATGCCGCCAGCGGTGCGAGCTCGGCGAGCTTCATCGACCGGGCAAAGTCGCTCGGGTGGGTCGGTCGCCCGGCCCAGGCCAGACCGATGCGGCGCAAGCCCGTTGGCGCAAGCTGGTCGAGCCGGGCGCGCCAGGAAGCGACCCGCGCGGAATCGGCGTGCAAATAGGGGATTGTTTCGCCCGGCAATGCGTCGGCGGTCACGCCTGCGAAAGCTGGCAGGTCAGACAAAGTGGCCCAGGCATCGAAGGCACCGATGCGGGCCCAATCCGCATCCACCTGCGCCACCATCGGGAATTGCGCGATCACCGGCAATATTTCCGGGCTGGCAGCGACAAGCAGCCGCGTGCAGCGCGCCGCCGCCCACGGGATCAGCCGTGAAAACTGCACCACGTCACCAAAGCCCTGGTCGGCCGCAAGCAGCAAGGTGCCATCAAACGCCGCCCCGTCCCAGGCGCGGGCGTTGCTGGCGGCGATCAGCTCCGCCGGCACCGGCGCCGGCACGCCAGCAAGGCGGAACCGCCAACCATAACCCTTCCAGCCCTCGTCATAATCGCCCAGCGACAGCAGCACCTCGCCACGCCCGAAATGCGGGGCTGCGGCATCCGGGGTCAGCGCGATCGCCCGGTCAAAGCTCGCAATCGCACCGTTATAATCATGCGCGTCAAACTGGGCGACGCCGAGATTATTAAGGGTGATCGGATCATCGGGCATAAGCGCCAGTGCGGCGCGGCCGGCAGCCACCGCATCTGCCGGGCAGCGCAATCGGCGATGCACCTCGGCCAGATTGCGATGGATCAGCGCCACCGCCTCGGCCACCATGCCGGCCGATGGCGCCAGGTCGAGCGCGGCCAGCATGTAGTGCCGTGCCGCCGCGTAGTTCTGCCGCCGGGCCGCAACGATGCCGGCCAAATGCAACCCCGCAGGGCGGTTGTTGATCGCGTCACCAAGCTCGGCCAAGATCCGGGTGGCATCATCAATGCGCCCTTCCTGTTCGGCGACCGATGCGGCCGCAAGGTGGTCGAAGACCGGATCGCTCATATCACATACCCCAGCCGGGTGATGACAGGTTCGAGAATGGGCAGCACAGGTTCAAGCTGCTTGAGGTAGTTTTTGTAACGATAGCGGGACCGGTCATACAGCTTCTCGGTCACCTGGGCGTAGCTGGCGGTGCGCGCATAGCGGCGGTTTTCGTGGAACGCGAGGCATGCCGGGTCAAAGTCGAGCCCGATGAACCCTAGCATGCGGCGGGTCGTGGCCTCCTGGTTTTCGACCATGTCTTCGTAACGGACTGGTAAATAGCGCAGCGCGAGAATGGCGCGGTAGTGTCCCACCAGCTCGGCGGTCAGGGCGAAATGGTGGGCGGCGGATTCCAGCGCATAGGCGCAATAAAAGCCGTGGGTGAGTTCATTGGAAAACACCGACAGCACCACATCGAGCGGGTGGCGGATCAGATGGATCATCGGGCTTGCCGGAAACACCATGCCGATCAGCCCGAGATGCTGCTCGTTGAGCGGCATCTTATCGGTGAACCAAGCCTCGCCCGCTGCCACGATGCCCAGGCCGCGCACTTTGCGCAGATAATGGTCACGCAGCGTTTCCAACCCGTCTGCCTGATCGCCCATCCACAGATCGGCCAGCGCCTCGGGGTAGCCGAGCGGGCTTTGCAGCACCTGCTGGGACAGGTCCGCGAGATCATGGATCAGCGGCAGTTCGTCGCCGGCAGCAATCGCGGGATGAGCGGTCAGCGTCTGCTCGACCAGCGTGGTGCCGGATCGGGGAAAGCCCAGCACGAATATCGGCTGCGGCCCAGGCACCAGCGGCGCGGTGGGCAACATGCGGCGGCGGGCATCGGTAAAAAACCGCCCCAGACGGTTCGCCTGGTTTGCGGCATAATCGGCGAGATAGGCCTGCCCGGTCACCTCGCGCAGCCGCGCCTTGCCGTCGGTCCAGGCGGCAAAGGCGTCGTCATGGCGGCCCATGCGGTCAAGCAGCCGGCCTTTTTCCATTAGACCCGCTGAGTCCCCGCCCTGCATCCGCGCGAGCGCGACCAATGCAGCATCGGCCGCCCCTTGGCGCGATGCTACCACTGCCTGCGCCAGGATCACCGCGGGCGCATCGGGTGCCACCGCCGCCGCCCGGTCCAGCAGCGCGCCGGCACGATCAAGATTGGCGGCGGCTTCCTCCATTTTGGCATAGCCCAGCAGGCTGGTCAGTTCATCGGGGGCGGCAGCAAGACTTTCATCATAAAGCGCTCGGCTTTCCGCCATCCGCCCCTGCGCCTTAAGCGCCCAGGCAAGATTGGCCAGCAGGCGCGGATTGCGCCCGTCGGCCAGTTCCAGGGCGCGGCGGTAATGAAGCTCGCCAGGCACCGGGCGGTTGGCCTCGGTCATCGCCATGCCGAGCAAATGCTGGGCGTCGGCAACCATTGGATCAAGTCGCACCGCATTGCGGGCGTGATGCACCGCGCCGCTGATGTCGCCGCGCTGCAGCGCCACCCGCGCGGCGTCACAGGTTGCGGGGCCGTTATTGGGATCAATGGCAACGATCCGGCCAAGCAAGGTCGCGGCCGGGGCGAGCCTGCCAGCTTCCTGGTGGATGCGCGCCAGCACGCCAAGGGCTGCCGGGGACCACGGCGCGAGTTCGAGGATCTGTTGCAGCAGGCCGATCGCCTCGTCGGTGCGCCCTCCGGCGCGGGCCTGTTCGGCGTCATTGATCTGCGGCGCCAGCAGCACCGCCGAACCGGGCGGGCTCGCGGTCGCCACATCCATCGCACAGCAGCGCAGCGGCCGCAGCAGGCTGCCGCATTGGCAGAAATTTGGTTCGCTGGTGGCCGGCATGATCGAACTCCCTCGCCGCTTTGCGCCTAGCAGGTCTGGTGCAGGGCAGCAAAGCGGGTGACTGTTAATCTATGTTGTAAAAATGAAACGCTGCGTGATAATTACGCCATATCGGGACGCTAACTAAGCGGGCACACGCCATGGAGAAAATTTTGCCGGCCGCTGAATTTCACAGCGCCGCGCTGCCGCGCCAGACGCGCTATGATGCCTGGCACAGCCTGGTGTCGGCGGTGTTCGAACCGTCGCCACCGGCGGGGCAAACACGCGTCGATTTGCGTGCCGAGGCAAGCTCAGTGCATTTCGGCAACGCGCTGGTGGTGCACGCCACCGCCGAGGCCCAGCACTTCACCCGCAGCCGGCGCCTGATCGCCACCGAAGGCCTCGACCATTACATGATCCAGGTCTATCGCCGCGGCGTTTGCGAAGGCACTTACGGCGACGTGATGAACATTGTTCGACCCGGCGACATCAAGATCATCGATCTCGGCCAGCCCTTCCAAACCCTTAACACCGATTTCGACAACACTACGCTTACCTTGCCACGGGCGATGCTGGCGCCCTTGCTTGACGAGCCCGATGGCCAGCATGGCCGGGTGCTGGCGGCTGATACGCCGATGGCGAAAATTATCGCGTCGCATATCAGCGCATTGTCAACGGCGGGGGACGGGCTGGGTCCGGATGACGGCGCGGCGGTGGCGGCGGCGACGGTGCGGCTGATGGCGGCCTGCCTTGGCGCCAACCCGCGCGCGCAACCCGAAACCCGCGCCTATCGCAGTGCGGCGATCAACCAGACA
>JACMOQ010000127.1 GCA_014377905.1 Acetobacteraceae bacterium
AAGTTGAATTGCCTAACGATTTCATCCCGACCCCCACCGACGGGGAAGTTGCGGACTTCGAGTTATGGCCGATTGCGCGCGCATTGCACGCGGTTCGGACCACCGACGCGTTCAAATTCAATGTCAGTGTCGTGCTGATCGCGCTGTTCATCCGCCACGGGCTGGTGACAGGCGACGAAGCCGCCCGCCTCAGTGCCGCATTGGGGTAGATCAATCTTCCGGCGGCGCCGCGGCAATCGGGGTTTCCCGACTTTCGGCCGGCATCGGCTGCTCGCCATAGCCCGGCAAAGTTTGTGCCTCGCCGTCTTCCGGGTCCGGATCGCCGTCCTGCTGATAGCGGCGGGTCTGGTTATTGTTGGCCTGGCCACCCCCCGCCTGCCCAGAACCCTGCTGGGCGGCAAGGTTCATCGCGCCCAGGATGCGGAAATAATGTTCGGCATACTGGAAGTAGCTTTCCGCCATCACCCGATCGCCCACCCCAGTCGCGTCGCGCCCAAGCTGGAGGTATTTGTCGAACAGCTGCTGCGCGGTGCCGCGCACTCGCATGTCGGGTCCGGCGCTGTCAAAGGTGTGGTTGCGATTGAGCGGGATGTTACCGCCCTGCTGCCGGGGTGGACCACCGCTACCGCCACCGCCACCACCATTGTTGCGGTTATTGCCCTGGAAATTATTGCGGCCACGCGGGCGTTTCATGTTCATCAAGGGAAAATTGTACTTTCATGGTTGCGAACACGCCGTTTCCGCTCCTGGCCCCTTCGGGGTCTCACCAGCACTGAACCGTCGGTGTCTGTTTGGGGCCCCGGTCAGGCCACGCTCGACCAGCGAGTTGGCGTTTGACCCTGGTAACGGACCGCGCAAGCGCCGATCCTTTCCGAACCAAGCAACCCTAGCCGCCTTCCGCGCGTCTGCCAAATTTTTTTTATCCCGTCACGCGCGGCGCAGCACCGCCGCGCGCGCAATGCCGCCGAAATCGTCGCGGGTAGTGGTGGTGAAACCAGCCGCAAGCGCCAAATCGGCGATATCAGCCGCCTGACCCTGGCCAAGTTCCAGCACCGCAACGCCGTATGGGGTGAGCAAGCTGGGCAGCATCGGAATAATCCGCCGATATGCATCCAACCCGTCAGCGCCGCCATCCAACGCCGAGGCCGGTTCGAACAGTGCGACGTCTGGCATCAGCCCAGCAATATCAATAGTTTCAATGTAGGGCGGGTTGGCCAGTATCAGATCGAAGGTCCCCGCAATCGCGCCGGCCCAGTCGCCGCACAAAAACGCTGCCCGGCCCGCAAGTCCGTTCGCTACCGCATTGCGCGCGGCAAGCCTTGCCGCATCGGCGACCATGTCGACCCCGATGCCAAAAGCGCCCGGGAATTCCACCAAAGCCGCTAACAGGAGGCACCCCGTCCCGGTGCCAAGATCAAGAATGCGGTGCACCAGCGCCTTATCCGGCAACGCTGCTATCGCAGCCTCGATCAGGGTTTCCGAATCGGGCCGTGGGATCAGGGTTGCGCGGGAGACTTCAAGATCGAGCGTCCAGAACCCCTGGCTCCCCAGCAGGAACGCCATCGGCTCATGCGCCACGCGGCGTGCGAGCAACGCGGCGAAACGGGCCGGATCTGGCGCATGGGCACGCAACAGCCGCGCCTCGCGCACCGGGTTGTCGATCCCGGCAGCGCGCAGCGCGGTCGCGGCGTCCAGATTAATCGCCAGCCGGTTCGGGCACATAAAGCGCCGATCCCTTGGCCTTGAAGGTTTCCTTCATCGACTCCATCCCAGCCATCCGCTCGCTATCCTTGCGGATATCGTGGCTGATTTTCATCGAACAGAATTTCGGCCCGCACATCGAGCAGAAATGCGCGACCTTATGGGCTTCCTTCGGCATCGTTTCGTCATGGTATTGCCGCGCCGTGTCGGGGTCGAGGCCGAGATTGAACTGATCCTCCCAGCGGAACTCGAACCGCGCCCGGCTGATCGCGGCATCGCGCAATTGCGCCAGCGGATGGCCCTTGGCCAGATCGGCGGCATGGGCAGCGATCCGGTAGGTGATCACGCCCACCTTCACGTCATCGCGGTTGGGCAGGCCGAGGTGTTCCTTCGGCGTCACGTAGCAAAGCATCGCGGTACCAAACCACCCGATCATCGCCGCACCAATGGCGGACGTGATGTGATCGTACCCCGGTGCGATATCGGTGGTTAGTGGCCCGAGCGTGTAGAACGGCGCTTCGCCACATTCGCGCAACTGCTTGTCCATGTTGATCTTGATCTTGTGCATCGGCACATGACCCGGCCCTTCGATCATCACCTGGCAGCCCTTGGCCCAGGCAATCTTGGTGAGTTCCCCCAGCGTTTCGAGTTCGGCGAACTGCGCGGCATCGTTGGCGTCCGCGTTCGAGCCCGGCCGCAGCCCATCCCCCAACGAGAACGACACATCATACTTGCGCATGATGTCGCAAATTTCGCCGAAATGCTCATACAGGAAGCTTTCCCGGTGATGCGCCAGGCACCAGCGTGCCATGATTGAGCCACCTCGGGAAACAATCCCAGTCGTGCGCCGCGCGGTCAACGGCACGTAGGCCAGCCGCACGCCAGCATGGATGGTGAAATAATCGACGCCCTGTTCGGCTTGCTCGATCAACGTGTCTTTGAACACTTCCCAGGTCAGCTTGTCCGGATCGCCGCCGACTTTTTCCAACGCCTGATAGATCGGCACCGTCCCAATCGGCACTGGCGCGTTACGCATGATCCAGCTGCGGATGTTGTGGATATTGCGCCCGGTGGACAGGTCCATGACGGTATCACCGCCCCAGCGGATCGCCCAGACCAGCTTTTCGACTTCTTCCGCGGCCGAGGATGTGACGGCCGAGTTGCCGATATTGGCGTTGATTTTCACCAGGAAATTGCGGCCGATGATCACCGGCTCCAATTCCGGGTGGTTGAT